>JARGGA010000179.1 GCA_029210805.1 Candidatus Thorarchaeota archaeon | reverse complement strand
AGCAGGAACCTCCAAACCCTTTACATGAACTGCAAATCTCTCACTCCCTTCTCCAAACTCTTGGGATGCTGACCTTACTCCTTTGGATAGAATTTCACCAAGTCCTTCTCTATTTACAATTAATGTTAGAAGTCGTATGGCCCCATCCGGGTTTCCAAAGCTCAATGCAAATCCAATATCTTCATCTGTAAGAATTCCGCGTTCGGACGCCTCCATTGCAAACCCTATGACTCCACCAGCACTGATAGTATCGAGCCCAAGGTCATCACATAGATAGTTTAGCTTCAAGACAGCCTGCGGGTCACTGACACCCAGATTCCCGCCCAAGAGACCTAGGGTCTCGTATTCTATCATTGACTCAACTTCATTCGAGGGATTTCTAGGATCTGTAGTTCTTAATGCATGTGTACATCGCATGATACAGTGAGGACAAGAATGGTGAGAACCCATTCCATATTCCTCTTCCATCATAACATGATCCAGCTTTTGATATTCATCAAAGAATCCATTCTTTGAATTATTAGCAGGGTATTGTCCCACTTCATTTGCAATCTCTACAAGATGACGCGAGCCATATTTCTTGAAATCTATATCAAGCTCTTGCCAGGTAGCATTGAATTCCTTGTTGACTTGACGGATTGCATCACTATCATGGGCTTGGATCTTCTTTGTTCCCCTTACAACTATCGCCTTGAGATTCTTTGATCCAAGAACCGCACCAGTGCCTCCGCGGCCTGTTTGATGCGCAATTTCGCAGCATCCAGTTGCAATGAGAACCTGATTCTCCCCGGCTTGACCGATAGTGTATACTGAGAAGTCTTTCCCATACTTCTGATGCAAGAGGTTTGTAGATTCATAGACTCCCTTTCCCCAATATTCGGAGGCATCTTGAAACTCGATCGCGTCGTCATCAATCACAAGAACCATCGGATTGCTTGCCCGTCCCTTAATGCATACGGCGTCGTAACCAGCTTTTTTGATATCCCGACCTGTTGAGCCTCCACAATGAGAGTCAAGAAAAATTCCTGTTAATGGTGACTTTGTAACGACTGACCATCTACCAACATTTGGAGCGGGCAATCCTTGCAAAGGTCCACTAAGAAGAATGAATATGTTTTCAGAACCAAGAGGGTCAATTCCTTTCTTCAAATTGTTGAATAGCAGGTAGGCACCTAGTCCTTTTCCACCAATATACTTTGAATACACATGTTCTGGAAGGACCTTTATGGAAGTACTTCCATTGCTAAGGTCAATCCAGAGAATCCTCTTATTCCAACACTCGTGTGTCATGCTACTAGTTCCTCGTACACAGTTTGCTATGAGATTTCGACTTTGCTAATTTTCTCAAGTTCAATTCCATGTAGATTTTTGATAATAGCAAAAGCAACATCATGAATTAAATTGCTCACAAATTCATTCATCGGGATCTTCTTCCCTTGGATATAAAATTCAAAATCAGCAGTCATGGTACTCACACAAAAAAAGTGGTCAAGTGCCTTATACTATTGTTGGTTACCAAAAGCGAAAGCTACTTAGTGGTGTTTTGTAGAATAAAAAGTTCGTGAGCGTACTCCGATACGGATATATACCCTCCTGAATCGTAACGCTCTCGATTGTGACCTTACACAGAGAGGAATTTAGTCATGGCTGAGGACTTCACCATACCCGGAGTGTTCTCCCAAAAGAAACGGGATGGCACATCATATGATCCTGTAGGAAAGTTGTCTGGAATCGGAGCTATTCTGGGAATTTTAGCAGGTGTCTATGGACTAATATTTGCAAGTAGTACTAACACGCTGTTCCATCTCGGTGGAACAACGTTAGGAGATCCTATAATCTTTCTCATACTTGGCGCTGGTCTCTTGATCCAGTCATTTGGTTCAAGAGAGCTAAGAATTAAGCTCGGTTCATCTTTTCCGCAAATTGGATTGATTGCTGCCATCGTTGCAATTCTATACTATCCATATCTAATTGTAACTGCAGGATGGGGATTATCACTCTATGAATCACTTGTGATGTACAGTGCAGCACTCACTGCATTCTTTGTAATATTCTGGCAAATTTATCAAACCATATTTGCAGATGCTACTCAGAGCTGGATAGGATTGCTAGCAACCATTTGTAACGGATTCTTTTTCCCAATTCTTGTGTTAGGAATTGTTTTCGGAAATACAATTGTGTCGGGAGCATTTCTCCTGCTGATATTGGGTCAATTTTTTGTACTCCTCTTTTGGTGGAGCCCATTGGATTCAATTAGAGAATACGCTAGAAGCCCAGATAGAGCCAAATTTGCATTTGGACTAACAGGTGTGCTCACCTTCGGTCTAGGGGGAATCGCTGTAGTATCCCATATTTATGTTGCAGAATGGGGATTGATGTGGATTCCATTTGGGAGTATGAATGCAGTTTATGCGTTATCATTCACTGCAGCTCTTCTCTTATGGGTAATGCAAGGTCCTCGATTAGGCAAGAAGACCCTTGCAGATGCCAATCTAACCGGAGATATGACATCTGGAGGCTTGAAGTATTTTGCAGCATTCTTAGCTGCGGTGGGAATTTATGGCACAATTCAATGGACTACTTTCTTGCTTGCTGCTATGGCCTGGGGCATCGTGATAACATGGAGTATCGCAGGTGTACTATTTATCATTGGAGCAGTATACATGGGCCGTACAGACATCATAACGGGATTGCCTCTTGTAGCTACAGCAGTGATGATCTCAATTCATCCATTGTCAATAGCAATATTCGTTGTTCTACCCTTTTCTGCAATTATAGTATCTCAACTGTTTCTCATGGTTGAAATCAAGATAAGAGGATTCGGATATTATTCACAACCGCTGTTGTCTATGCTTACTACAATTGTGTTCTCACTCATATTCTTGGTGTTCATGATTGGAGGGTTCGGAAGCGGTCCAGCTGGAATCTGGCCTACAAATAAGTGGTTCAACGTAACATTGTTCGCTGAGTTTCCAAGTGCAGCTCAGGCGGCTACAATCTTTATTCTGCCAATGGCCGCTCTAATACTTCGAAACGTTTCAGTTGTAGGTTTCAGTCATGGGCGTGAGTCATCTAACAAGGATGTAATCAGTGGTCTCACTGTTCTATTTGCATTCCTTATTCCAATCGTGGCAGCGGCGTACAAGGGCGTTGCGCATCAGGCACTAACTGCTGCAGCAATTTTGCTTGCTTTGTATGCGATTAGCTTCGTAACACTGTTATCTCTCAATCTTGGATTAGCGGGACATGTAGAAGACGCTGGGCACGCATTTGAAGGAATGTTCATCCGAATGACTGCAATTGTAGGAATGATATTAGGCGGAATGATCGCTTTGATAGTATTCGGAACATTCTCAAGCTTTGAAACAACTGCCCTTGAGATGGCGGGAGTGATCACACTACTGGTTGTTCTCATTGTTGGACTTGAAATCCTTCTCTCAATCGGCTGGCTTCTCGCTGGTGTACGATTGGGGATGCTGAAGGCTGGGTTCAAATTTACTCGTGTAACAGATGAAGTTGCTCCTGTTGCTACCGAGTTCGAAACACCAGTACAATAATTCAAACCGAGGTCACTAAACATTGACTCCGCAGGTAGATGGTATCGTCCGTCGACCTGACGGAGCCAATGTAGCATTTCTTTTGATACATGGTTTTGGCGCTGATGTTGATGAGTTAGCCAGTTTGGGAGAAGAACTGGAAAATCGAGGAATTGCATCTTTTGCCGTTAGAGTTGCAGGACATGGAACTACGCCAGAGGATTTGTCTACTAAGACATGGCAGGATCTTTATGATTCAGTTCTAGCCGGGCTCAAACTCGTTAAATCTTGGAACCCCTCACATCTATTTATTGCAGGACTATCGATGGGGGGAGTCCTTACGCTACGATTAGCGGCCCTTGAGGAAGGGATTGATGGGATAGTTGTATTCTCTCCCGCAATCGATATTGGTGGAGGTGTTTATAGATTACTTCCAATTCTGAAACATATTGTCAAGTTCAAGAGGGTAGACCTCTCATACATTCCAAAAATGTATGACCTACCAAGATCAAAATATGATCGGGATTCTCTTGCTGCAGCTCATGAATTGTTGAAACTTGGCTCAGATTCTAGAAAGAAACTGAAGGATGTAAGGATACCAACTTTGGTAATCCAATCAGGTGCGGATAAGACGATAGACCCATCCAATGGTCAATATGTCTTTGATAAGATAGCTTCACAGAATAAGGAGCTTCACGTCATCGAAGGTGCGGAACATGTTATCACTTGCCATCCAACTAGAAATATAGCATATTCCTACGTTTTCGAATTCATCAAGAAATATGTTGCCAGATGAAGTTCCATTCATCCTAGCATTTTCTGAATAACTCGAAAACACACATCAGGTAAGTCAGTAATGATGCCATCAACGCCCATTCTAACAAATTCTGCAATCATATCTACATCATTAATGGTCCATGGATAAACGTTGAGACCGGCGTCATGTGCACTTTTCACAACGGATTCTTCCAAATAGAAGAAAAGTGGATTGATAGCAGATGCCTGTAAATCAATTGCATATGAAATGGGGTCGTCCATGGGTTCATTATACAGAACTGCTGTTTCAGCATGAGGCTCCAGGTCCTTGACCACACTCAAGGTGCCATGAAGGAATGAAGAGAAAATGACCTCTTCAAGCATTGATCTTTGCTTCACAGCTTCCAGTGCCTTTCTTTCCACGTCAAGCACCTTAATCTCAATATTCACCTTGCACTTCCCGTGACAGATATCAAGAACCTCTCCAAGAGTTGGAATCTTACATCCATCACCCAAATCTAAAGATTTGAGTTCGGAAAGATGCATCTCTGAGACCATACCATCTATTGAAGAAATTCTAGAAACTTCGTAATCATGAATAACAACAAGGTGTCCATCCACTGTTTCCTGTAAATCAAGCTCAACCATGTCTGACCCAAGAGAGATTGCCTTCTCAAAAGACTCCAATGTGTTTTCTGGAGTTTTAGCAGGGGCACCTCGATGACCAATAATAAGAGGTCGGTTCATGAAACACACCATTTAGATTAATCGGAGTCTGACGAGAATACACCAGTTCCTCCACACCGGGCACAGGTTACAGGCCCATCAAGCCCATCAATGCGTCCAGTTCCATTACAGTAATAGCAGTCCTCTGCAGGTTGGTCCAAGGAGTTATCAAAGTTCTTAAACATGGCACTACCTATGCCTATCATAATGACTCCAACGAACATCAAGATAAGAGCAAGAAGATAATACTCAACTAAAGGTAAAAGCAAAAACATGGAACCTAGAAAAATCACTATACCAAAAATTGCAATGAGACTAGACCTCTGTTTTCGTTCCATTGTATGTCACCTTGCAGAAGTCTTGTATTCTGCACCAAGTATCAACGCCTAGAGATTGTCCCTTTATAGATTGCGGATGATTCGACTATCATCGAACTAGACTGAAATACTCGGCACCCTAACAGATAATAGAACATACAGTTGTAATTCACATTAACGGAATGTGTGGCAATGTCAAAGACAGACATCTTCTCAAAATACTCCCAGCTCTACCAGAAAACAACAACACGAGAGATAGTGCCTGAAGGAGCTTTCACAAGACAGCTTGCAGATGTGCCAACTCATGGATTTGATGTTGGTATCTTCTTCAAACAAAAGGGAATACGGGAACCAAGACAAATATTCTATCACAATGAGATTCCAGGTAATATTGCAAAGAATAATGGATTCCTTGAGAGTGAGAATAGAAGCTTTCTAAGCCACACGATTCTATCTAAGTTCAAGGATCTCGATTACCTGAAGGTTGTGATTGCATCCCACAAGAAACTTGAATCATCTGCAGAGAGATCAGGGTTCCTGAAAAGTTGTCAGAGAACAATTGATGTCATTCTAAGAAAGGCAAAGAATGTAATCCATTTTGGAGATTTCACTCCATTTCTGTTTGCACAACGTGTTCGCACTCTTGATTGGTTTCTTTCGAAGGATCTAAAGCTAGATGAGGTTTCCTCTGAGGCTGTAGCAATCCCGTTTAATGTTGCAGGTCCAGACTATATACTCTTGTCAGGTGAGAACATCATTGCTGTTAAGGACAGACCTGTAGTTCCTCAGGGTATATTCTACTTAGTAGGCGGGATTGGCTATAGCTTTGATACATCTGTGGGGGCAGTTAATGAGGAGCGCATGTTCAGAACAACTGCAGATCTCACCCCCATGGGCATAGATGAAGCATATATCGAGAATAGTATCTCTCAGGTTACGGAAGATTTCCAGACAAATGTGCATTCATTAATTTTCAGTGACATTTGGAAGAAGAGTCCAGCCAAACCATTAGGGGTCAATATTGGTGGACAAATTCTGATCAAGCCAGCAAAGGATAGCGAAATATGGAATGGAGTCTTTGAGGTGTATCTTCGGGCAGCTAATATATGAGAAAATCGAACGAATCGATGGCCATAACTACTGCCCTAAATGCATAGATTCTGAAGGTATACGTACTTCCCACAATATTTTGGGATTGAATAGCGTTTTGTAAATCTAATAATCCTGAACTGCCGAATGTATTGATAAATGATGGAAGCGATGTTACCACAATTATCTCAATTCCATTTCCTGAAACTCTAACAATGTCTGCAGAGAGCTCATCAAGAGATTGATACACTATTGTTCTGATAGGCTCCAGCTCTGTACTAGAGCCAGCCATACCAATACGAATTGAATTCACAAA
>JARGGA010000178.1 GCA_029210805.1 Candidatus Thorarchaeota archaeon | reverse complement strand
CATATACTGTTGAACCAAAGAAACTCTCAAACCTAAGTTCGGTTCAAGAAGCAATTAGCGAATATGTTCAAACAGACCCTGCATTAGAGTTCGAGGTAAATTCTGAAACTGGGGAAATGTTGCTTTCGGGAGCAGGAGAGTTGCATGTTGAAATTAGTGTTGAGAAGCTTCTCAGAGTAGGAGTGGAAATACAACTTGGAACACCTATGGTATTGCTGAAAGAACAAATGGCCAAGGATGGAGAGATTGTTTCAACTACTGATACAACAGCCAGCAGGTTCAAAGTCCAAGCACGTATCGCAGTTTCAGAGGAGGAAATGACAACAATTGGTACCATTATTGATTCGAATATTCAGTCCAATTGCTATTTAGTGGACGCGAGTAACAAAATTGATCCAATTGGAGATGAAACACAGTGGATTCGACAAGCATTTAGAACAGTAGTCCAGAGAGGGCCTCTTCAAGGCGAGAAACTAAGGAAAACGATGATAATTATCAAAGAGGCGTCAATCAAGTGTGATAGTCCTGAAACTGCCTGGCTGGACATCACACAACCGCTAGTAACGGTAATTCGCCAAAGCATCATGTCAGGAAAACCAGCAATTCTCGAACCATGGATCAAGCTTGAGTTGATATCTCCTGAAGAGCATGTTGGAGTGCTTTCTTCAATACTGGCGCGCCGACGGGGTGATATCTCAGAAATAAATTCAGAACGATCATTGTACAAAATTGTTGCAGAAATACCAGTAAGAGAATCATTTGGCTTAGCCAACGAAATCCGCACTGAAACTTCTGGTTGGGTAACATGGGGCGCCAAAACCGGAGGCTATAGAGAGATAAAACAGATTGAGGAAGAAGAAGAATATTAGTTGCTATTTTCGCAGGTAATATCGTTGATTCATTTCTTCTCCGAGTTTTGAGAATACCCTGCGGTCCACAAGTGCAACGTTATCCATCATTTTCAGAGCTCGTGCAGTGTTTGAGAATACTGCATTCAAATATGGTTGAGCTTGAACCATTTCAGACCCCTCGACCATACTAAGGTATGAGTCGGTTATTTTCATTATACCCAGCCAATCTTCAGCAAGAAGGAAGCCATATTGCTCCTCGTCAATTGAAACTGGTTTCTGTTTGTACTCGGATCGGTCTATATAGGCGGCATATTGATTCTCAAGAGACAGTGCAAATTTCATCAGCGATCTTGCAAAGGAAAGTGCGGTAGCACGAATAAACTCAGCAGATTCACTGAAATCTGTGTCGACCTTTTCAACCATAGCTAACTCAAGGGAGGAATGGTACAGACCGGATGCAAGCTCGGAATAATCCTTATTCTCAAAATATGATATGATAGTTTCTGCAAGAAGTCCCTGACCTTTCCAATATTGGAATAGTAGAAGGTCTTCCTCGCGAACTACTTCATCTGCAAATTCTCGAACCCGAAACAACGATTCTTGACTTGCAGCTTCTACATTTCTTTTGGCAATAGCCAATGCTTGAACAAGATGTGTCGCAATCTTAAGGTCAGTTCCATCTCTGATTAAAGTCGTTGCTCGTTTATGGAGAGTATCCCAAGCTCCCTCAAGGTATGGAACCAAGAGTGAAATACCTCCAATGAAGACGGGGTATTCATGTGTACGAGCATCTAATAACATTCTATCAATATCTTCGAGAAGTCGCAAGAGACGTTGTGGGAGCTCAGTGTTGTGACGGATACTCAGCCAAACAAGATTGTATGTGGCAATGGCAATTTCACTGAACGCACGGGTATCTGTTGGAAAGAGGGGCACATATTGGACAAGAATATTCTGGATTTCACCTAAAGCGGCTTCCTTTTCCGATCCGGGGATTCTAAGAAGCACTAGTGCGTGTCCAACTTTGCTTGATAAGACTTCCAATTCAGTGGCATTGTCTTTTTTCTGGAGGGCAATTCGTCTTCGGATAGCTTCATTAAATGCATCCTTTCCAATTTGCCAGAATTCATCAGATTCAGATGATAGACATACCCAACCCATAGCATTGTGGATGCCAGCGATTCGCGCCTCATTCTCGGTAGTCGATGGGTTTTGACTTGCAATTAGAACCCTTGCTCGTTCAAAATAATCAAGGCTTGTAGAAATATTATCGTGATCGCGCATCAATCCGTGGGCAAACCCCAAACCTGTCAGACATTTGAAAAGCAGTTGAGTTTGAGTGGGATCAGGTTCTTCAATATCATCAAAAATCTTCAAAGCTTCTTCTAGTCGCTCTAATCCATGTGGAACTGCTTCTCTCCAACCATTGGCGAGGATATTTGACCCTAATACTAGGTAAGTCAAACCTAGACCATCTTTCGTTGAGTTTTCACTGTTCAAGATATCTTGGACTCTCTCAGCTGCTTCATCAGATATCTCACGTGCAGTTGCATATGGAACTGCATCATCTCTAGTGTCGTTTATGGCTAGCTGCAAGAAAATAGAGGCTAAACGTATGACATCATTCGTATCTTCGGCAGGTTTTTTCAATGCCAAAAGAATCTCGCGAGACTCTTCATACAGGCCAATTTCTGTGAGTACAGAAGCTTCGTCCAGAGATATATCAAATGCCATTGTATCCAGTCCAGTTGAGGTGGACATTGTCATTAGTCGATTTAGAATGGCTTCTGAGCAATCAAAAACTCCAGCCTCAGAAAGAATAGATGTGAGATATCTAGATTCATAGATAGCTAACTCAACTGATGCTTTATGACCACGGGTGTATATTCCTTCAAGAGTTGCCAGAATTTCATCTGTAAGAAAAGGCAAAAGCGGTCGCAAGTTCAACCGGAGTGCAGATGTCATTCCTTGAACCAATTCGCTGAGGATGTCTAATAATTGCGGTATAGCCTCAATATCCGGAACCAATTCGCATTCAGATCGTCTATGAGCATTAGTATATCGTGCGTCAAGAAGCATCAACATATCACGCAGAACATTGTCTTCAGAGAAAGCTAAACGAACTGTCAACTGCAGCAATTTTGCGCTCGCAAGAGAAGGACGTCGAAGTATTATTTCTTCAATTGCACGAGCGACCTCGTAGTATAATTGGGCATTATCGGGACTACCAATTGAAAGGTTCTGTATTGTTGATAGTCCATCGTCCAAAGACATGGACGCACACAATACTTCACGAAGTGCTGCCTTCAGCGATGATTCCACAATATCTCTCCTCTGACGGTATTATCACTTAGACGAATCCAATTTAAGCTTTCACAGCAATTAGATGCGCCTTTAACTTATTGTAAAAGGATGCCATTCCCTTGATGCATCACTACCTCTCATCCGTTCCATCCGGATAGTATGGGTTTCTCTTGGACCAGACTCATCGATTTTGAACCGTAATACTGCATCAGCAAGATATGAAAAGGTTGCATAGGTCTTCTCTTCATGCACACCATCTTCCAAGAGAAACATAATGCTGTGAGACCCCTGTTTTATACGACCACTTAGGCGTTGCACGGCTCGTGGTATTGTTTCAGGAGTAGAGTGCAGAATAAGAGTTGATAGACTGTCGATAACAATACGAGCTACAACTAGAGTTTCCAGTACTTCTGAAAGCACTATACCAAGTTCAGAGATATCATCAACTTTTGACAATGACCTAGCAGTTCCTGTTTTGGGTGCCCCCATCCTCTCCGAGTAGCCATCAATGAAAACAAATTGTCCATTATTCTCGTATTCCTCAATGGTCCATCCATATCTACTCATATCGTTTCGTATCACGCGCGGTGAAACATCTGTGGTGACAAAAACTGCTGGGAATCCAAGAGAGAGACCTTCAGCCAAGAAGGATTCTGCGTAGGTCGTCTTCCCTGAACCTAGAGGACCAAGAAGCATATAGGATAACTGGGTCAGCTGCCCAAACTGAACCAAGTCGCCAATTAAGGGAGACACTTTCGCAGGGTCTCTTTGTCCTATGCGAGAGTTCTTCTCTTTGTTCAAATCACACGCCTCTTATTGAGCATAATCAATGTCCAGGGCTAATTTCACCAGGCCATACTCGGATTCCCTCGTCTGTTATTCGGAGGGAGTGTATGCGCGAGCTATGTTTGGACCCACGTAACTTAAGGATTTCAATAGACCGGGAACGTGATGTATCACTAATTTTCTCATTGTAAAGGACTACAACACCTGATGCAAGAAAGGCCTCAATATCAAATACACCAAGTCCTCCCTCTTGTGCGGGGATCTCACTCGTTAGCAATAGTGTGGCACCACTACGAGTGATATTGGCAGCAAGCTTGAAAAACTCCTCTCGTAAGATATCCCTACTTCTAAATTTGTAAGCCATTATGGAAAGAGTATCTAGAACAACTCTCTTCGCGCCAACTTTTTTCATGTGACTAAGTATTATTGCTTCAAGACCAGAAAGATCAAAACTGGGGTACTCACCCATCTTGACTCGAGCCACTTCTTTTGATGGAGAGAGGTCAGCAATTGACAGTAAACCTTTCTTCACTAGATCATCCAAATCCATACCGAATCGTAACATATTACGCTTGATTGCAGCAGGAGATTCTTCAAGTGTTACTAGAACCCCAGGTTCTTGATATAGAACAGCCCCATTAAACAAGAATTGGTTAGCAAGAATCGTCTTCCCGGTTCCAGCTTTTCCTGCAATAAGGATAGTATCCCCTCTTGGGAATCCTCCTTCAACTAATTCATCCAGACCAGGTATTCCGGTCTTGACCCTGTCAATCGTATATTCACTCATAGGCTCTGCCCCTTCTTAGATACTTTGTAGCCTAAAATCATCTTCATAATCATTTCAGGTTCAGGAATTCCCGTCACAGAAACTCTCCCAATCATTATTGTGGGTAATGCGAATACGCCAAATTCTTCAGCCATTTCTGGATTCTCTGATACGTTAATCACCGTTATTTTGAACGCGTCGGCTCCAAAGTCTTGAACTGTTTCGCGTAGTACTTCTTCGGCACGTGGACAGAATGCACAGGTATCAGATTTGAAGAATACGATTTCGACAGAAGAAGCGTCGGCATCAACGCTTGAACCTATGCTTGATTCCGCCTTGTGTTCCAATCCCATTGCCTCCCTGGCCGAAGTAAGCTAGGAAAAATAGAGGTCATCCATCACTTGAATGTTTTGAGGGTACGTGAACAACCTAATTTTTGTAGCCAAGCACCTTTCGAATCATAGTTGATGCTTTTCCAATCGCCCTGGCATGATATCTCACATTCTTAGGCATAATAGCTGCGAGAATAAGTGACTGCTTTCCCTGTGATGCAATCTTTCTAAATACAGCCTTGCCTTCACTGCATCGCACGGAAATATCCCTCAGCTCTCCTAGTTCCAGTTCATTTCTCATACGCTCAACACTGTCAGCAACATACCCCGACATTGCGGCAACAACGTCTCGATTCGTAGTTGGGGATGTCGCTGAAACCATTAGCAAACCATCATTTCTTGCAAGAATAGATGCTCTGAATCCACCATCTTTATTCATCTCCTCGAGAATATCCGCCAAGGAACTATAATCAGGTCTGGCCATCTGCATTTACTCCATCCAGTGCCGTTGTATTCAACACATCTAATATCCCTATTAAATAATAGCTCACTGTATGCAGGTCTTTGAACATACAGTTACAGTAGGTTTTTAGGGTGTTCAAGCACTATGATTCGTGGAGATGTCACGATGCCCTGCGAATATAGATTCAAGGCAGTAATGCTCGGGGATGGTGCTGTAGGAAAAACCGCACTCACAACTCGATTCACTCAGGAGTTCTTTGATTCTGATTATAAAAGAACTATAGGATCTGATTTCGCCATCAAAAAGCTGCGTGTCCCCGAACTCGACATTGATGTGACGCTTCAAGTATGGGACTTAGCTGGGCAACCACGTTTCGAAGTTGTTAGACAGGGATTCTACCGAGGTGCTAGGGGTGGTTTGCTTGTCTATGATGTTACCCGAAGACGGACATTCCTTAATATTCAGCATTGGAAAGAGGAATGCTTCAAGAATCTTGAAAGAGATATTCCTCTCGTTGTAGTAGCAAACAAGGTTGATCTTGAAGATAGCAGAATAGTCACTCAAGAAGAGGGTGAAGCCTGGGCTGAGGAAAATGGTCATCTCTATGTTGAGTCAAGTGCCCTCACGGGAGAGAATGTAGAGGCATCCTTCACCGCACTATCAAAGATTATGATAGAAGATTCTCAATCTAGATCTTAAACTATGCCCTTCTCACGGCGGTTTTTAATAGACCTAAGGCTTTTTTGCATTGCCAGTTGACATAGAAAAGTCGTTTATCGCGCAGTGTTTCCTCATCAAATTGCGAAACCAGATTCTCGTATTTCTGAAGGAGTTCGTCTTTTCTACTTAATTGAGTATCATCCTGAATTTCTTGTAGAAGACTATTAAATGGTGCAAGAATGGTGTCAAGTTCGCTTACTTCATATCGAGCAATGGCACCAGTACCATCTGATGATATGAAAGCAAGAGTATCGGGATACCATTCGATTCCATCAATTTCAGCAGGAGCGCAACTTTCGCCTTCAATTGAATGGGTTTCCAGATTCCAAACAAACAGATCCTTATCTGCGGAACCCGATGCGAGATAGCGGCCATCATGACTAAATGAAACGGCTCTCACTTCTTGATTGTGACCATGCAGTTTCTTCTGGAGCGATAGGGTGCTTTCTGCATTCCATAGACCAATTGTATTATCTGACGAACCGGATGCCAGTTGAGAACCATCCCGTGAAAAACGAACGGCCTGTACAGCAGTTCTGTGCTCCTCA
>JARGGA010000177.1 GCA_029210805.1 Candidatus Thorarchaeota archaeon | reverse complement strand
GTCTACCGAACTTACCCCCACTCTGACGCGGACCTGAATCTCCATCTGAATCATCTTTCCCTGATTCCTGCGGAGATTTTCGCTTATCCTGCTTCTGGGCAACTTCGTCGGCCTTGATTATTGATTGATTGATTTCATCTGGACTCGGAGGTTCTAATAGACCTCCGCGACGCGTTCGATGGCTCAATGTCAATTGAGCTGCAAGCTGCATATCTTGGATATCTACTTCAGAACGTCCAAAGAATGCTGCAAGTGTCATTGATGTCTTGCTGATGATAATGTCTGGTCTAACGCCATCAACTTCCAGAGCATCGGTAGCCATAGTTATTGCTCTGAGCTTAGATTCCGACAAACTAACTTCCGGTAGTAGATTTTTCGCATTGAGAATCTGTTCTCGGAGTTCATCTTGTTCTGTTTCCCATATTTCCAAGAAAGTGTCTGGTGCTGTTTCAAAATCGAGATTTCGACGAACTAGTTCCATTCTATCTTCGATGCTGTGTTCTGATCCAACAGCCACATGAAGGGGAAACCTATCCAACAATTGGGGACGCAGTTCGCCTTCTTCGGGATTCATCGATCCCATCAATACAAAATCTGATGGATGAGAGATTGAGATTCCTTCCCGTTCGATTACATTAACTTTGGTAGCTGCTGCGTCAAGCAAGTCATCTACTAAATGATCAGGAAGTAAATTGACCTCATCAACATATAGTACATTTTGATGTGCGTCTGCTAGAATTCCTGGCCTTAGAGCCTGAATTCCCTCACGTAGTACTCTTTCAATATCTAGTGAACCAATGAGCCGATCCTCAGTAGTGGATAGGGGGAGATTCACAACTCTCATCTTTCGAGTCACTGAAGTCAGTGTTTCACCTTTGCTAATTCGCGTTCTACAATCCTCACATAGTACTTCTTCACGCTCTGGATTACATCCGAATCTACAACCCTCTACCACCTTTACTGCAGGTAGAAGGTCAGCAAATGCTCTGACCAGAGTCGTTTTTCCAGTTCCTTTGGGACCTGATACCAATAATCCACCTATCCGAGGATTCACACCATTGAGAATCAAAGCAAGCTTGAGCCGCTTTAGTCCGACCAATGCCGTAAATGGAAGAACCATTCGTTTTAACTGTCCCAAGGATGAGCTACCTCGCTGGTCCAAGAAGAGCGTACACAAATATAACCTATCGTGTTCACGTAAGAGTGGGGAAAAAATCGTGATTTCAGCAATATCACACCTTGAATGCCCTGAGTGCTTGAAGCAGTTCGCACCAGAAACGCCGGCAACAGTCTGTATATGTGGTTCACCTCTTTTCGCGAGGTACCACTTGAATCAAGTTGTTGAGTCGGTTGATGCTGAAGAGTTCCCTGCCGATGTGAATTCATTATGGCGATATTCATTGCTCCTACCTGTCACGTCGCCTTCTTTTGTACTGAGTCTGGGAGAGGGATGGACACCCTTAGTATTAACCCGACGTTTGGGAACATACTATGGACTCAGGGTACTAAGAGTAAAAGACGAATCACGTAATCCAACTTTAAGTTTCAAAGATCGGGGTCTTTGTGTCGCTATATCCAAACACACGGAATTGGGAGCAACTGCTTTTACCCTTCCATCTGCAGGAAATGCTGCAGTATCAACAAGCGCATACAGCGCAGTAGGAGGAGTGCCAGCGTTTATCTTCATGCCAGAGGATACCCCCCAATCTTTCTTTCAAGATTGTCAAATGTATGGAGCGATAACAACATCCAATCCGGGGACCATATCGGATAGTGCAGCTCTAATGCGAAAAAGCAAGGAATCGTGGACAGACCTCTCTACAACAAAAGAACCCTATAGAGTAGAGGGGAAAAAGACATTGGCATTTGAGATTGCTGAGCAAATGGGATGGTCTGTACCAGATGCAATTGTATGCCCCACAGGAGGTGGGACGGCGCTAATTGGGATATGGAAGGGTCTTGACGAGCTTGAGGCTATAGGTTTGATTGGAACTGAAAGGCCAAGATTGTATGCGGCTCAGAGCGGCGGATGCGCTCCTGTGGTGAGAGCATTTGAAATGGGAGCGGATACTGTAGAACCATGGAAAAATGGAGAGACCAAAGCATACGGTCTTCGTGTACCAAGTCCTTTTGCAGGTCGATTGATTATGAGAGCACTATATCGTTCTGGAGGTGGAGCAGTTGCAGTTGCGGAGCATGAAATCGCAGCTACGGTGAATCTTGCCGCCAAACTAGAAGGGCTTGATATCTGTCCGGAAGCGGCGGTAGGATTGGCAGGATTGAGTAACCTAATAGAATCAGGACAAGTTGATTATGACGAGGATGTTGTGGTGTTGAATACTGGATCTGGAGTCAAATATCGTCAAATCTAAATTACGTATGAAGGTAGGATTAATAGCCCTGTTTTCTTTCAAAAAAAAGAAGCACCGCCAGAAAAGATGGATGGATACTGATTGGCTGAAAATAAGTTTGAAACTACGCACGAATTCAAATCATTCAGAGATGCATTGGGTGCTGGAAGAAACGAATTTACAATTGTGGGAATCCTCATAGGATTCTTCTTTTACATTCGGTTTTTCACACAATATCAAACAGAGGGCTTTATTGGTATTCTGATATTGCTTGGTATAACGATGGGAACTTGGCTTGCATTCAGACCTTCTGAATGGGCGGTAGAGGGAATTGAGAGTCTGGCAGGTCATAAAAGATATACAGCATACATGGCAGGGCTACTCTCAAGTCTTGCTAGTAATATGCCGGAGGCTGTTGTGAGTGGTCTTTCGGCATGGAGCGGTTATACTAATCCGGATCCAGTGATTGGGGCTCAACTTTTAGACATTGCAATCCTATCGGTATTGATAGCTGCAGGATTCAATATGCTACTGCTTGGCGTCACTATCGTAATTGCAACACGAGGCAAAGGAGATATGGATGTTCCATCAGAGGTCATCAAGAAAGATTCGGTTCTTATTAGATGGACTATCGTTGCCCTTGTTAGTATGTTTGCCTTGGGAGTTTTGGATTTAATTACCACGTCTTCAACCGGGAATGTTCATACATTCCCCCGTGAGGCTTCTGCTGTTTTGTTTCTGTCGTATATTGTATATGCATTTTCGCTTAGAGAAGAAGAGGTTGGAGAGACCAGTGAACCACCGCCTCTGATAGAACCCCAATTTTCCAAGAGACATACAATGATACTGATGATCATGGGTTTCATTGGAATTTTTTTCGCTGGAGAGATGCTTACATTTTCAGTAGAAACTCTTCTTGAAACGCAACATGAATTGGTTGCTACACTTGGAGATCCTGTGTATATCGCGGCTTTCATTCTAGGAGCAGCAGGAGCGCTCCCGGAGCATGGTATTGCAGTTATTGCAGCTACAAAAGGAAAAGTCGGTCTAGCTATAGGCAATCTCATTGGTGGTGTGCTTCAGATCACACTTCTGGTTGCGGGCGGAATTGGAATATTTGTACCTATACCCCTTGACAAGTATGTGCTTTTCCAGATTGTTGTCTTGGCAGGTAGCTTATGGTTCCTCAAACGAAATATAGCAGATGATAAGAAGTTAGACATGTTTGAAGGACTAATGATTATCCTGTTACAGGCTTATGTATTTGTACTACTGCTTATTGGTACTTCAGGATAGAAGGAAGGACTTCCCGGAGATCTTTCTTCCGTACAACTATAGAAGCAGCTTCCGCTACTTCATCAGCTTCAGGATTAAATGCAATCGATAAGGCAACTACCGGAAAGACAGCAATGTCATTTTTGCCATCTCCAACAAAAGCAGTTTCAGAAAGGTCTACGTTGAAATCCTTGCAGACCTGTTTAATTTCTTCTGCCTTTCCCCCCCAGCCTACATTGACATCCACCTTACCAGTGATAATACCATTTTCATGATGAATCTTATTCACCATCAGATAGTCTATTCCTATTCGTTCGACAATTCTTTCTGCTAAGATATCAATTCCTCCAGAAAGAACTGCAACGCTGATTCCATTTTTCTTCAATTCCTGAATTGTTTCAACCGAGCCAGGCATGATTTCAGTTTCTTCTGCAATTTTTAGAACCTCAGACAATGGTTGCCCTTTCCAGAGACCCGCATCAAGGTCAGCCCACTCCTGATAGTCAATTGTTCCTGCAAAATATTGGTCATAATACTTGCCGCCTTCTTCATGAGTATTGAAATGCTCATGTAATCGCCACCATGAGCTATTGTGGGTGGTTAGCGTACCATCTAGGTCAAAAACTACAAGCTGGATTGTCATCTATATGTCACGACCAATAATCAATTACGTAGGAATCTACTTTTGAGCCTCTCTTTCCCGTTCGTCTTTGGCTTCCTTTTCAAGATCGGCGAGTAGATCATCTATTCGACTCTCCTTTTTCTCGCCAGCCGCTTCAGAAATTTTGCTTTCGGATTTATATCCGAGAGGCGGAAGAACACCTTCCTTTTCAAGAAGGATTTCAGCTTCCATTGAATCTAGCTGTCTGTCAATGCGTTCCTCTGCTTCCAAACTCACTTCACCAGATGAAAGATCCTCTGAGAGTAACTCGCCTGCAATTGAAATCTCTTCAAAGGATTGAGATAGCTTATCCAATTGTGATTGAATTTCAGCAGGATTGAGCATAGCACGGGCTGAAACCAGGGCATCATTTGCAATAGTGAACGCTCTCAATACTTCAGATTGGTCCTTAGCTTCTTCAATATTCATCAAAGCAGTTTCTAATGTTAGGAATTGCTGTTGATACCGACTTCGCCTGTTTTCATATTCGACAACCATACTAAGATGCGAGCGAGCTACGGTTCGGTCACCTCTTGCCATAGATTCTTTGGCTTTGGCTTGTTCCTCGACTTGCCTAGTTTCAAGTCGTCGGACACGCAGAGTTAGAGCATTCATTGTACCCTTTATCTCAAGAATGCCGCGTTCTGCATCTACTTTTTTCTTGCCGCTGAGAAATCCCATAGTTCATGCACCTTATTGCCCTTACACTTTAAACACATATTCTCGTGCAATTAAACATTTGTAAGTTATGGATAGGATTATAGAGACTCAGTAATTCACCACATAAGGCGTGTACGTCATGACTTTGTTGAAAGACCTCAGGAAAGCTGCTGCAATTGCGAAGAAAACAGTTCTAGACAATTTGGATGATTCAACAAAGAAAACCGGTAGCGAAAACCCCTTTGGGGATAAGACACTGCTTCTTGACCAATCCGCGGAAGATGAAATCATAGCGGTATTAAGAGAATCCAGTACAATCTACTCTGTGCTCACAGAAGAACAGGGAATAGTTCAATCAGAAGAAAAGCCAGAATATCTAGCGGTCATTGATCCAATTGATGGATCGGCTAATCTAGAGAGAGGTATCCCGTTATGTTGTGTAGGTATTTCTGCGGTTCCTTTTGCAGATAATATGACAACAGACGACGTTGAGATCAGTATCATAGATTCATTCTTCACCGATGAAATATACATCGCTATCAAAGGACAAGGTGCGACTTTAAACGGAAATAGAATTCGACCCGTAATGAAAAGAGACGATAAAAAAATAATCATCTCATATGATACGAAAAGACCTCTGGTGGAAGATTTCGGCAGACAATCGCTTCAGACATTGCAGACAGTTCATGATATGAGAAGAACTGGAAGTAATCTGCTAGATTTATGTTGGACGGCGAAAGGTGCCCTTGATGCTATGATTGATTTACGGGGAATTTTGCCCATCGTTCATGTTTCGGGAACACATATGGTTTGTGAGGCAGGAGGGTATGTTGTAAATTCAGAAGGTAATAGATTTCGGCAATCCTTTGATATGGACACACGAATGAGCTTCATCGCGGCAAGGGATGAATCTCTTGCAAGAGAACTCCTCAAATCATTCAGTAGGTAATCGGTCTATTGAAACTTAGCTGTATCTAACAATTTTTATGCAGTTTGTTGTACGCCGCGGATGGCGATAATAATGACAGCAGTTACAATTCCCCCCGAAATTACCGAAGCCATGAAGAAAGTTAAACACACGATTGTAGTTCTTTCTGGAAAAGGTGGTGTGGGCAAGACAACCGTTGCTACGAATCTTGCAATGTCTTTTGCAAAGAAGAATCTCCAAACAGGTATTCTTGATGTTGATATCTATGGGCCTAATGTACCTAAATTACTGGGACTAGAAGGTCAGCACCCTGCAGCAGATGGTGAGAAAATTCGACCCATCATGGGACCGCTTGGAGTAAAAGTCATGAGCATGGGTTTTCTATTGCAGCGAAACGATGATGCTGTAGCCTGGAGAGGACCTCTAGTGGCACGAGCTATCAGCCAATTCTTATCAGATGTTAAATGGGAGGAACTAGATGTGCTCGTTGTTGACCTACCCCCTGGAACGGGTGATGAGATTCTAAGCATCCTCCAATTGATTCCAGATATGTCGGGAGTTATCATTGTTTCAACGCCTCAAGAAGTAGCTGTTCTTGATGCAAGTAGGGCAATCCAGCTTGTTAAAAAGATGAATCTCCCAGTGCTAGGTATTGTTGAGAATATGGCGGAATTTGTTTGTCCAAGCTGCGGTCAAGTACACAAGCTTTTCGGTGAAGGCGCAGCAAAAAAAGCCTCGGATACTTACTCTGTTGAACATCTGGGCACGTTACCATTCGATCCAAGAGTAATCTCGCTCAGTGATGAAGGTACACCTTTTGTTGTGAAAGAACCTAACTCAAAAGTAGCAAAGGACTTCGAGATACTTGTTCAAAAACTAATAACCAAAATTAGCATCCAAGTATAAAGCTAAGAGGGATGGTCAAGAATC
>JARGGA010000176.1 GCA_029210805.1 Candidatus Thorarchaeota archaeon | reverse complement strand
TTTTCCATGAAGCGGTTTCCTTCAGCGTTCTTGAGATAACCTCCCTCCCCTCGTGCTCCTTCTGACATCAATATGCTTGAACCATACAATGTAGTAGGATGAAACTGGATGAATTCCATATCCTTCAGAGGTACGCCAATTTGTAGTGCAAGAGCACATCCATCACCAGTATTTATCAGGGCGTTGGTAGAACGAGCATAAACACGACCAAATCCTCCCGTGGCAATCACCACAGCTTTTCCGGAAAAGCCAGTTACTTCACCTGAGGATATTTCGACAGCAGTAAGTCCGAGAATACTATCTTCATCTCTCACCAGAGAGGTCACGAAGTACTCATCATAGATTTTGACACCAAGTCGCATAACCTGTTCAAAGGTGGTATGAAGGAGGTTGTGTCCTGTTCTGTCAGCAGTATAACATGTTCTTGCAAAGCCCGCTCCTCCAAAAGGTCGCTGTGCAATTTTGCCATCCTGAGTTCTTGAGAAGGCAGTACCCCATCTTTCATTTTCAATAACTGCGTTTGGGGCTTCGCGGGTTAGGATTTCTACTGCATCCTGGTCTGCCAAGTAGTCAGATCCTTTAACGGTATCGAACGCATGAGTTTCCCAAGAATCTTCAGCGCTCATTGCAGCATTGATCCCTCCTTGGGCAGCGACAGAATGGGACCTTAACGAATGTACCTTTGTCAGAATTGCAACATCATGGGTTCCTGCAAGCTCAATGGCAACTCGTAAACCTGCAAGTCCAGCTCCAATAATAAGCACATCGTGTTTGTGGACCAATTGATTTTTCCTCCCGATTCAATACAACAAGCAATAATCATTCATGAGGGTTTTAATAAGAATCATTCCCTAGACCATCTTTGATGGATCAAGCAACTCATCCAAGTTATCTATATCAAGACCGAGATCCTCGATGGTTTCTCGAATAGTCTTTCCGCTTTCAAGAGCCTTCCTTGCAATTACTCCTGCTTTGTCATAACCAACAACAGGAGATAATCTTGTCACGACCATCAAACTACGGTCCAAATGCTGTTGAATAATGGGTAGATTCGGTTTTATTCCGACAAGACATTTGCGCACAAATGAAGAAATACCGTTAGATAATATCTTTATAGATTCCAATATGTTTGAGATTATCAATGGCTTGGTTACATTGAGATCCAGTACACTTCCGTATCCTTCACTGAGGGTAATCGCAGAATCTAAACCAATCACCTGAATGGCAACTTGGATTAGAGATTCAGCTTGAGTTGGATTGATTTTTCCTGGCATGATTGATGATCCAGGTTCGTTTTCGGGAAGTAAAAGTTCTCCCAAGCCAGCTCGAGGACCAGAGGCCATCCATCGAATATCATTAGCAATTTTTAGGCAGCTCAGAGCCAGAAGACGCAAGACACCACTAAGTTTCACCATTGCTCTATGTGAGGCGATACCTTCTGCCAATACGGGATTTACTTCAAAAGGAAATTGCGCGATCTTGGTCAGATGCTTAATCACCCTTTCTGAGAATCCTTTACTTGCATTCAATCCAGTTCCTAGTGCAGTACCTCCAATAGGCAAGAGGATTAGGTCGTCGCGGGTTCCCTGTAGCTCATTAAAGCTCGAGATGACCTGTGACCGATACACATTGAATTCCATTGATAGAGGAATTGGTACGGCATCTTGAAGATGAGTTCTTCCAACTTTTACAATCCCATCGAATTCTTTGATTTTCTCATCTAGAGATTTCATGAGATTTCCTACCGCTGGCATGAGTGTATTTGTAAGAGCTGTGAGGGCAGCCACATGCATTGCAGTTGGGATTACATCATTGCTTGATTGTCCCATATTGACATGGTCATTGGGGTGAACTGGTTTCTTTTGGCCAAGTGGATGTCCCAGTAGCTCGTTGGCCCTATTCGCTATGACCTCGTTGAAATTCATATTGGATTGGGTCCCAGACCCAGTTTGATAGATGTCAACAGGAAATTGGTCTAAATGCAGATTATTAATCAGAATTTCATCAATAGCTTTGAGGATTGCTTTGCCTAGATTCTCATCAATATCTCCGCTATCGATGTTTGCGAGAAGGCATGCCTTCTTCACCTCTGCCAGAGCAATGATGAATTCTTCAGGCATTTCTCGTTCACTGATTTTAAAATTGCGAATAGCTCGTTCGGTGTTGATGCCCCAATAGACATCTGCAGGAACCTCTAGTTCTCCAAGTGCATCCTTCTCTTTCCGAGTATTCGTCAATGAAAACCCCTCGACAGGATTAGACAAATGCTTCTATCCATTTAGCGATTTGGTTATCGTACTGGAAGAAGACATTCGCCTAGAGCGTCATTGAATCAATGAGTTCCTGAAGTTTCTTCAGATCAGTTTCATGGTCTTTGAGAGGTCCTTTTTCTGGCAGAGCCAATCCACCCGCAAGGTCTGGTTCTTCTTTTTCATAGAAGACACCAATAGGGATTTTATCGCCATATTCGAATGCCCTCTCAATTGCATTCCATCGATTGGATATGTCGTGGTCGGTTTCTTGCAAAGAGTAGGTTCGCTCATTGTAAAATGCCCAGTTCAATGTTCGATTCCAGGTCATACATGGCTGGAGTATATCTACTACAGCAAATCCCTTGTGTTTTATGGCTCTAGTCATTATTTCAACGAGCATCTTCTGATCGCCTGAAAATCCTCTTGCAACGAAGGTTGCACCTCCCGTGATTGCAAGTCCTACAGTGTTTACAGGATCCATGGGAGCTCCTGGTGGGGGAGGAGAAGTCTTTGATACATAACCCCGAGGTGCGGCAGGTGAGAACTGACCTTTCGTGAGTCCGTTAACTCCATTGTTATGGAGAAATACAGCGATGTTTACATTCCTTCTCGCCGCATGAAGAAGATGTCCCAGTCCTTCGCCAAGAGTATCTCCATCTCCAACGTGTACTATTGTTGTCAAATCGGTATTTGCAAGATGAACTCCTTGCGCAATAGGGATTGCTCTTCCATGTAATGTATGGAAAGCATTGAGGTTGATATAATGTGGGATCTTGCTATTGCAACCAATTCCTGACACCATCGCAAGATTGTGGTGGGGGACATCTAATCCGGTAAGTGTCTTCTTTAAAGCTGCAAGAATTCCAAAATTCCCACATCCTGTACACCAAGTAATCTTCTGTGCTCCTTCAAGCATTTCTTCTGTAATCATAGTGCACCAACCTCCTCTAATTGTTGAATTACCCATCTCGGTGTCATCGGTCTCCCGTCGAATTTGTTGATATGATGAGTGACATCTAAACCAGTTTCCATGCGTACCAATTTCGCAAATTGACTGGTAGTATTCTGTTCAACTGCAACCACTTTCTCAACACGGTCAAACATCTTTGTCAAACGATCTGTTCTTAGGGGATATATATCACAGAAATGAAGTTGGCTAATCGCTATACCATCATAATTCAGTTTACTAACTGCTTCATACGTTGCACCCCAAGTTGAACCCCATGTTAGTAGCATTACATCTGCATCATCGGGACCATAGATATTCGGTGGGTCCAACGAATCGAGAATGTGAGGAATCTTCTTCAAGAATTTCTCAACCATTGCGTTTCGGATTTTTGGATCTTCAGTTATATGGCCATTTTCTAAATGCACATTCCCGGATGAAACAACAACTTTTCCAGGATCGCCAGGAAATGCTCGGGGTGAAACACCATCGTCAGTTAGCTTGTAACGTTGATAGACGCCATTTGCTTTTCCTGCAAGAACTCCTCGGTCAACCTTAGTTTTAGTAACATCTATGGCTTGTGTACTCCATGTTGAATCGGCTAAGTGTTGGTCACCGAGTATCATTACAGGAACTTGGAAACGATCAGCCAAGTCAAAAGCTCTCTTTGCTACATCAAAGGATTCCATTGGATTCTTTGGGGCTAGCATTATTCTTGGAAATTCGCCTTGACTTGCAAAGGCCATGAATAGCAAATCGGATTGCTCTGTTCTGGTAGGCAACCCTGTACTTGGTCCAGCTCGTTGAGCGTTATATATAACGATTGGAACTTCAGCCATTGCCCCTAATCCAAGTGCTTCAGCCATAAGTGAAAATCCACCGCCTGATGTAGTCACCATTGACCTCGCACCGGCAAAAGAGGCGCCAAGTGCCATATTGATAGATGCAAGTTCGTCTTCCGTTTGGATTGCTCCAATGTTCAACTCTCGAGAAAAGGAAATAACATCCTGGAATAGCGAGGTAGATGGGCTCATTGGGTAAGATGATATCCACTTAAGATTTGCAGCCACAGCTCCTAATGCCATAGCAAGAT
The DNA here is from genome assembly GCA_029210805.1 of Candidatus Thorarchaeota archaeon. Taxonomy (GTDB): domain Archaea; phylum Asgardarchaeota; class Thorarchaeia; order Thorarchaeales; family Thorarchaeaceae; genus MP5-2226. The sequence goes on along the minus strand of JARGGA010000176.1, from coordinate 2,521 downwards.
TGCCAGTCATCAACATACTATGAGCGCCAGGACCTTTCGTTGTAGTACTAAGGTTCTGGCTACAGGGGCCACCGAATTCTTGGAGAGTTCGATCATGCATTGCGCGAAGAACGGCTACATTGCTGGAGATAACATTCTCACCTTTCTTCTTGAATATTGAAGCTAGTGTTTCTTCTGCCAGTCCTAATGGGAACCTCAAAATTGCCAAAACTGCTCCAACCGCTGCCGCATTCGTCATTCTGGTGTTGCCGCCAACTTCTTTTGCAGTCTTTTGAAGTGGAGCACGATAGTGGCATTCCTCAAGGTTTTCAAATTCCACACTATCATCAAAAATAATGACGCCATGGTCAGCCAATTTGCTTCTAGGATTAACAATAGCATCTTGAGAAAATGCAATAATGACATCCAAATCATCCACAGGTGCATGAATTGGTGTGTCAGATACACGAATTTGAGTGAAATTATATCCACCTCTGATTCGTGACTCCGCATCGTTTATAGTAAAGGTGTAGAATCCAGCTTTAACGAATACCTGAGCTAATAGGTCCCCAACAGTGTTAATTCCCTGACCAGCTTCACCGCCTACTTGTAATGTAATATCCATGAAAAGACTCCTCCAGCAACGGGTGCATTCTAGTTACCCTCTAAACGAGTCCTTCGCACATATTTGCTTTGCTAAATGGATGAGGAGGATTAGAGAATCCGTCGAGTCTTCTCCCAAACTTGAAGGTCCAAGAGAAATGAGTGAATCTCAGTAATTCCCTCAACAAGTATTGCCTCGGAGCGGCAGGTATCCTTACATGACAAGCATCCGATGCAGTTCTCATGATTAGCAATTTCTGGAATTTCACCTGGATTTTGAATGATAACATGCGCTTCAACAAGACTGTTCTCACCCGAGTGAGGACACACATCAACGCATTCACCACATTTGACGCAGGCTTCTTTGTCCCTTGTTAGGATTATCTTGGACATTTTACTCATCCCTCGGTGTTGGTCGGACAATATGAGTAGAACAAGAAATGCATGGATCGTATGCTCTGAGCACCATCTCTATATTACGAACAACTCGGGCATCTTCAAGAGCATTTGCTTTGCTATACTCCAAAGCCTGAGTAAGTGCGTTATTGACAGCTAAGAGATTATTCTGTGTGGCTACGAGCAGGTTTGCTTTGTCTACATGGCCATTCTTTATTGAATAGTGATGGAACAAGGTACCTCTAGGAGCTTCAAGACTACTGACAGCTTCTCCATCACGAAGAACAATTTCAACCGAAGTAGTGGTTCCTTTGCTCTCTGGAGAATCAAGTAATTGCTTGATACGTTCACAGGCATAGACGGTTTCAATCAGTCTGGTCCAGTGAGAGAGTAAACTGTGTTCCAAAGGAGTTCCCCATTTTCCTCGCAATTCCTGAATTTCAGAATCAGCAATGCTTGTTCCATAGGTTGTATTCACATTAGCTCGAGCAAGACAATTGACTCGAAGAGTTCCTGCATCTGAGCCCAGACTCTTCAGATAGGGTGCTTTCATGTAAGTGTCGGATGTAACCTTCTCGGCTAGAATATCTAGGTACTGATCGGGGTTGAAAGAATTGATTTCTTCACCCATTTCATTAGCAATTTTGACATCGCCTTTAACGAACGATACGGTCCCATTATTTGATAGTGCCATGTAATTGGATTTGACAGAACCAAGATTTCCAACCAAGTCAGACTGTTCTTCGAACCATGTTTTCAAGTGACCTAAGAACTCCACGGCCAAGGACGAAGCTTCATCAATTGACGAAGCAAAGTCGATTTTACATTCTAACAGTGGGTTCTCTGCCATTCCTCCAACACGCACATTGACGGGATGCACATTTCTTCCTCCGAGTGTGGAGGTCATTAATCTACCAAGTGAATGTAGCCGAAGACCCTTCTCGAATAGTTCCGGAAATTCAGTTTTGATATCCACTACACTATGAAAGTCTGTACGCGGAACAAGATCCGGTAGAGATAGTACGACAAATGATAGAGCATGAGAATCAATAAGTTGCGAGAGAACTAATATCTCTCGAAGCACATCAGCAGTATCAGGGATTTGTATCCCAAGAGCCTTTTCGATTGCTCTTGCGGAACCGACCGCATGAAACACTGGACACACGCCGCATATCCGGCTCGCAAGCCATGGAACTCTTTCCACAGGTGAGCCAGTTAGAAAAGCTTCAAACCCTCTAAGTACGGGAGTAGTGAAATAGGCCTTATCGACTGAGCCATCATCATTATACTCAAGATTCAGTTTACCATGTGATTCAATTCTTGTCACAGGTTCAATACGAATTTCAGTCATTATTTGACATCCTCCTTTCTGAGTGGAGCTTGAAGTTGTACCACTTGTGAGTAGGGCTTTCTTTTCATGGCTTCACTTGCAAATGTAAAGGGGAAGAATCTCCATGGGATTGCCTCAATTTCCTTCAGGACTTCCTCTTCGGAGCGTCCAGAGAAATGTGAAACCCTAGAAACAAAATCACGCACCACAGTA
>JARGGA010000175.1 GCA_029210805.1 Candidatus Thorarchaeota archaeon | reverse complement strand
AACGAGGAAGCAAAACTACCTCATAGGTCTTCAGGTCAATGTTGGAAATTCACTTGACCGCCAGTGTAACAGAGTATTAGCGTTCGGGTCTTCAAATTCCCAGAATAGGCGAAAGAAGACAAACAGAAATCATTATCCTATGATCGCAATTGTTACATCCAATAGCCAGATGGGATCTTATTTTCTACATCATCTATCATATCACTAAACTTACATTTCCGCTTCGAATCACCCTCTCGAGTCGCAATTTGGGCTCCACGGAGAAGCAGGATTACAAGCTCATCATATACTCGCCAAAACTCTTCTGAGCAATACTCGAATGTATCGAATTTCGTTCTCAATTCAAGAACCCTTTCTTCAATCTCCCCTAATTCTTGCGGCTCATCTACGGAGGTCATAATCCATCGTCAAACACTTGGGAATCTACACTGATATAATCTACTCTTATCTACTGGAATCAGATTTTCGTTTCAGACATTCAAAAATAATGAAGTGTGTCCATCTATCGGCATCAAAAGCAAGGAATCTAGGATTCTCTTGAATCATCTCTGGAGTTGGTCTAGGTTCGACAATCTCAGAAATCACTAATCCAGCTTCTTTCAGTGCTTTACTGTATTCTTCTAGTGTTCTGTCAATTTGCCAAACCTCATGCCCATCCCAATTGATGAGTATACCACCAGAGTCAAAGTAACGATCAATTAGCTTGAGATATCTTTCTTCTTGTCGATGAGAATCCCGAGGAAGTTTGATATCAAAAGCTCTAGCTCCTCCGAACACTGGATGCGTATTGGACCAAATAAATCGGCCATCGTTTCTAAGAACTCTACTTATCTCAAGAAATGCCTGTTGGTAATTTACTACATCAGCCATTACAACATTCGAAACAACTAGATCAAATATGCCATCATTAAGGAAAGAGAGATCGTCCAAAGAAGCCTGGATGAATGTACATCCAAGCGGGGATTCGACTTCACGCATGTTACAGTATTCAATAAATGGTTCAGTAAAATCAACTCCTGTCACTATTGCCCCTAAACTAGCAAGCTTTCGGGACAGGTATCCGTTGCCACATCCAGCATCAAGAATTTTGAGCCCATCAACTGGTCCTAGCAACTTCATCAATGTAGGATCTATGACGAATCGACGGTTGGGATCGCCTTCATCTTCAGAATCACTATCTGCAATTGTCAACCAATGGGCACTGAATTCTTCCCATGCATCTTGTGTCTTAGAAGGTTTCAACTCTGATTGAGAAACAATTGATCCTATTGGTTCAAAGACATTTAAATCTCTACGAAGTTCGAATACTCTATTTTCAAGTTTCAATGATTCCTCTAATGAAAGTGGTTCTCCTGATCGTTTCTTTTCCGGACTCCACATCGGCTCCCAAGGGTCAGGATCCCCTAATGCGGTTTTTAGGTCGTAGACTCCAAGCTGCCATGGATGCTCGCCACAAAACTCTGTATAGAGAATGTCATAGTGAATCTTGTTACATGATTCACAGAAGAATTCGTAGGCATAGGTTCTATCCCAGAATTTTACAGGATGAAGTCGAGGTTTGCTACAGTCGCCACAGATGAGCTCCTTTTTCTCTGGACACCAATAGAACCAACTAAAGTGTGAGGTCTTTCCACATTTTGAACAAGCAAATTGTGAATGCCATGAACAACGGTAAACGAATTTCTCATAAGTAAAAACTGCATCTCGAAGAGGGTAGTCTGATTCTTCATTTTCCTTGAATTTCTTGCAATAGTAGCATGGTTGAGATTCAGCTGGTTCGTAGAATCGCATGTATCAGAAACGTTGCCGCTCCTTTTCAGTGTTTTTTCTCTTCTTCGGTCTTTTCCTTGAAGGAGTAGAGGCGGTATCCGCTGACCAGGAACAGAATCAGAGTTAGAGGTATTGCAGCTATCTCGGAAATTTTTGCAGATAATGGATAAATCCAGGATTGAATGTATATCCACTGATCCACTTCAGATACTACAATAATGTAGAGAGGCTGAATTGGTCCCTCGATTGCGAAACTAGTGATATTTGTAACTGGATGATAATAGTATGATTCAGACAATGTACCGCTGGTTAAATTGTATGCCCCCTGACGAATAAAATAGACATCCACAGAATGTATCTCTGTTTCGTAGGTAGCTCTGAAACTTTCACCATACAGTGTATAGCCATTGAACCAAAATACCTCAATTTCTCCAGCTTCAAGAGTAGTTCGAGATGCACCATATGAATTCGGTCTGATTGAATACCAAGATATAATGGTTGAAAGCAATAACATCAGAAAGAAAATTTGAATGATTCTTTTCTGTTTTGGAAATTCTAAGATACCAATACTCACGAAATCAACCCCAAAGCACGACTACATCCACCCATTGGTATGAATGCTTTTAATTTTTGACTCATTCGGACCATGAACACCTACATTAATAGCGAACTTGAATCAATGGACTTGTGATGAAAGAAGACACCCACCTAAAAATTCTCGAAGCAATGAGTGCAGCGGTGAAAGGAAATCCGAGACGAGCAAGAGTTATCCTGAAGCGCATTCTTACAGAAGAACCTGAGAATTTGGAAGCACTGATTGCCATTGGTGCTTTATTGAATTCATCAAAAGAAACTGCTGAAGAAGCAATGAATTTTTTAATTCGGGCAGTGAAAATAGCACCCTCCAATCCAGTACCTTGGGGACACTTGGGGGAGTCACTTCTTCTCCTAGCCAAATACGAAAGGGCAGAGAAATATCTGAAGAAAGCAATTGAGCTAAAGCCGGATGATGCATACTATTGGCACAGGCTGGGTATGGTTTATGATAAAGACAAGCGACGAGATGAGGCTCTAGAAGCCCTACACAATTCCATAGAGCTGAATCCAAATGATGAAACTACATGGATTTCACTGGGCTTGGTATATCTAAGAAGGAAGGATGCAGAAAATGCAATCTATGCATTTGAGAAAGTGCTAGAGCTTAATCCCTCGAATCCAATTGCTCAGGATAACCTCGATGAGGTTTCCAAGATGAAAGAGAATACTTCCTGACGGTGGAGTTAAATGACCTAAGGCCAAACATTTGCTGCAATGCCCGGTGAAAGAGTACCTGAGGACTATATTGACCGACTTGTTGAATTTTGGCCTGAACCCAGAGAACAGTTGCACTTCGGGGGTTGGTCTGCAACCTACGAGCTAGTAGAAAAGCTGAATCTCGATAAAACGGATGACCTCCTCGATATCTGCTGTGGAGAAGGAGGAACTGCTTGTTGGTTAGCAAAGAAGTATAGGAGAAGGGTTTCGGGAATAGATGCATTGGAAAGGGCTATTGTAAAAGCAAGAGAATGTGCCAAGAATGAGAATGTTGAAGACCGTACAACATTCAAAGTAGCAGACATCTTCGATTTGCCATTTCAGGACTCGTCGTTCAATGTCGTTTATGGTCAAGATCCAGATGGTCTTGCACATCAGGAGCGAGTGGAGATATTTCGAGAATGCAGGAGAGTACTGAGACCCAATAGAAAAATAGGATTCCAGCATTGGTTGCCACACGCTAATACGCCACAGGAAGATCTTGAGTACTTTGAGAAAGTAACCGTAGGTACTGGCTACCCATATATGACTCGTTTGTGTGTTACAGATTATATTGAGGATTTGAAGGCAGGAGGGTTTGTCAATATCATTGTTGATGACCTCAGTGAAATGTATATGAATCATGCTCTGAAAATTCAGAAGATATTCCATGAAAAGGATCAACCAATTGATACTTGGCATGGGATGCTAATTGAGCTGTATGACAAGGGAATCAAAATCGGAGTAAGGATTATCGCGGAAAGCAAGTGAGGAGTTTTTGAAGGATGTCTATTGAATTTGTGAAAGCAAATCGGTTATATTTCTATGTCACTGGTGTCGTAGATACTACCTACATTCTAGATTTTGAAACTCTGATGGAAGAACATCTCTACTGCAACAAGCTTGCAGAGTACCTCAAGAAACACTCTGCTGAATTAAAATGGATTTCAGAGGGGGCAAGTACAGTTGTCGCAGGATCAGTCACTAACTATGCTCCGCCAAAAGTTAGTAGCTTTCTAAGTGTAGACCCCTCTGGTCTTATTGATGAACTGCATTTTGAAGTGAGTAGCAAAGACTGTGACTCAATAAGATGTGAAATTGAAGAAGCGAGAATTCACTTCTATCTCTTCAGTTCAGCAGTTCTTGAATTCAAAGTCCGGGTCCCAGAAGAACATTGGAGAGATATAGAGGCCCTCTCCTGTATTAGGTATTTTCTCCAACGAAGTTCAGACCCTTCTAAGGAATTTAAGAGAAGCTTGGAAACCATCTTCGGACCATCTGTAGCGCGAGCCAAACACGAGCTTGATAAAGCGCTTAAAGTAACAGAACCCCCTTTGCTGGAATCTACTGTTCTTGATTTTACCAAAATTGAAGATTCAGTTGAAACTCAATTATTGTGGTCGCATGCTACCTTGATTGCAATAATGCCAGAAGATTTCGACCCATGCTCAAAACACTATCAAGACATTCTATTGGATGTCAATCCTACTGGGATACACAATTTTGCCATCCGCCAAAACCTCTTCGCATTTGTAGAATCCGGCAACTCGCTGATTTGCATTCCAGATGTTCCAGACTCAAGAGGACGATCACCTGAACAGGTTGCACAGGAAGATTGGGCATATTGGGTTGCGGTTTCACAATACACATGGAAAACGGTTTGGGACTTGGATAGAGGTCTCTACGCAATACTCAATCTCGTAACGTCTCATCTTGCACGCAAGCGGACAGAGAGTTATGGCGACGTCTACGCAGTGAATGCTTTGATCAACAAGCTCACCTTGCTCCTGGATACTCACAAGCCAAGGAATATGACATCCACGTACTACTCCATCGATTTCCTTGAGAAAATCAACAAAAGCTGGCGAACTGATGAAATGACTGAAGCAGCATGTGGCAAAATGGAATCATTGAAAGACCTCATCGGACAGCTTGACGAGATTCAAGCAACGAGAAGAGAAAAGAGAATTGAAATGTTTCTCTCCCTTCTGGGTGTGTTCACTCTTGGCAGCATGGTTCTGGATTTCATAGGGGCTCTTGCGGCAGGTGCAACTCTTAATGACCCAACCATTCTGTTCTTGGCAATAGGTATCCCCAGCGTTTTCGTTCTCATAGCATACATGTTATTGAGGTGAGGAAGATAGGTCTTGAATTAATTCTGCTATTTCTGAACATAACTGGCCTTTCAATTGCAATCATCCTATACTCAGGATGGTGGCGTGCTCAAAAACTGCCTAACAACAATCCTGCAAAGTATGTTAGGAAATCGCAGGACTCCACTTTGGTTGTTTTCGTCGGAGATAGTATCACGCAAGGGACAATTGGCGCAAGTTATGTTGACCTGATTGTGGACAAAATGGACAAGACAGATTTCGAGTTTGTCAATGCAGGTATAAACGGTGAAGTGGCCTGGAATGTTGCTCAGAGATTGGAGGAGATTATCAGATTACAGCCGGATATCATCACTCTAATGATTGGCACAAATGATGCAATAGGCTCATTGAGCCCAAAGGATGCCAAGCTATACCGGAGAACAAAAGGCATCCCACAAGATCCGTCAGTAGAATGGTATCATGAAAATCTTACATTCATTTTGAATGAAATTCAACAAAAGACTTCAGCCAAGATTGCCTTAGTATCGATCCCAGTATTAACGGAGGATCCATCGCATAAAGCATTTGAAAGAAGTATTGAAATCTCTAATGCAATGAAAGATGTCGCCCATCAATTTGCATTATCCTACATCCCATTCAACGAACAGATGGTTGAATGCACAAAGAGAAACTCCTCCCAAGCCAAGCTTGCTTTTGATAAGAGAATCCGTGCGATGTTCAAGGCAACAATCAAGCATTACGTCTTTGGAAGGAGATGGAATCAGATATCCACAGATTCAGGATTCAATTTACTGATAGACAATATCCATCTAAACACTATAGCAGCATCAATGGCATCGGATTTAATTCACTCATTCATCTCAGGCGGGATGCAATCCAGCGGTCCATAGACCAGTTCAACTAGGAGCCCTCCAACGACCAACACACATAGAACGAAAGCTGAGGCAACAGCATCAAGTTGAGACGAAAAGAAAACTGCTTCATCCGTAGGAAGGACGTCTTGTTCCCAACTATTGACATCTAATACATCAAGGTATGCATTGAATGCCATATTTAGGAAGAATAGCCAAGCTAGCAAGAATAGAATGGATTTTGGTGATGTGAATTCTAAGCTCCTTCTCCTAAGGCCTGAAAAATAGAAATACATTAGTACAACGCCGTAAAGGATAATGGCCGGAAAGAAGGATAGTATCAATAACAAAGCCCTTTTATAATTGAGCAAATGAGAATTTAAAGTTATTATAACAAAGAACATCAATCAGCGTTATCCCCAAAAGGATTTATTCTATCTCACTTAACTAGTGGAGTAGAATTGTGAGGAAACGAATATGGCAGGCGCGATTGAAATAGAACAGAATGAATCCATTGTAACAATCACCATTTCTCGGCCTGATAAGCTTAATTCTGTTACAAAGGAGATGCTTGATGATTTCTTCGACAAGGTATCTAAATTCACAAACGAACCTTCAATTGCCGCCATCATATTTACAGGTGAGGGAGAGAAAGCATTTTCCGCAGGTTTTGACTTGAATATGATTACGAGTCTTAAGGGACAAGAGCATCATGATTTCTTCAAGAAACTTGAAAGCATTATTCGTTTCATTCGACAAGCAAGAAATTGTATCACAATTGCTGCT
>JARGGA010000174.1 GCA_029210805.1 Candidatus Thorarchaeota archaeon | reverse complement strand
TGAATCTGTTTACATTCTTCAAGGAGGCGGGACTGGAACCAATGATTGGACTCGATTTTGGTATCGTGCCAAAGTGAAAGGACTTCTACGATTTCAAGTGCGTCATCAACGCCCTGTGGGAGCTACTCCTCTAGCCATACACGATTGGCGTTTAGGTGATCCTATCGAAGAGCTGGATGTAGTTCAATCACTTCAGGCATTCCCTATTCTCGTTCCAAACATGTCAACACGTCGCTGGATAAAAACGATGTACTATGGTGATAGCCATCAGGATGAACTTCCCGATTTACTTATCGTACTTGATTCAAGTGGTTCAATGACTTACAAAATGGGTTGTAAGGATTTGCAGGGTCCTTACCATGTTGCCTTGGTTTCATCTTTCGCAGCAATGGACACCGCCTTCCGAAAAGGCTCACGAGTTGCAGCTATTAACTTCTCGGGAAACATCATAACTTGTGATTGGACACGTGAACGAAGAGAAATTGAAGACGTGCTCATGGCATATCAAGGGGGAGGAACGGTAATGCCTGTAAAGCAAATCAAGAGCATGACTGAGGCCGCTGATTCTAAGGTCATGACTGTAATAATAACTGATGCAGGAGTATCTAACTGGAGCCCTTTTGAAAAGACTGTCAACCAACTTACAAAGAAAGGCCACAAGGTTTTCATTTTTCACATTGGTGCTAGGAAGGGCAAAATCACCAAATCTGGTCGAGCTCTGGCTAAAGCTGGTGGCGTTGTTATTCCAATTACCTCGATAAGTGAATTACCCGGCATAGTTGTATCCGAAGTTCAAAAAACATACTTGCATGATACCTAAAGCTTTATCATAATGACTGAACCGCGAGCGCCTCGTGTCTCTCAACCCCAGATAACTGGATCCTCTGACACGAGGTAATGATGAGATGTACGAGATTGTGTTGAAAGAAACACTGGCTTCAGTGGAAGGCACAACAACTACTCATATGGTGATTAAAGCCCCTGATGTAGCTCGAGTGTGCAAACCCGGTCAGTTTGTAATTATCCGTGTAAATGAAACCGGTGAGCGTATTCCTCTGACGGTTGCAGATTTCAATCGTGAGAAAGGCGAGGTCACTATTGTTTTTCAAGAAGTTGGAAAGTCTACAAAGCTTCTTGGGTCTCTCGAAAAAGGTGACTTCGTGGAGGACTTTGTTGGACCTCTAGGAAAGGCAACGCCTGCCGAAAAGAACTACGGGACAGTTGTAGCTATTGGCGGTGGATGTGGTAGTGCTATTGCATATCCTGTTGCTAGAGCCTTCAAGGAGGCGGGCAATTACTTGATTACAATAAACGGCGCCAGAAGCATGGACCTTCTCATTTATCGTGATGAAATGGAGTCAATTGCTGACGAAGCCTATGTAACAACGGATGATGGTACTTGTGGAACACATGGTTTTGTTACCAATGTTCTAGGTGACCTCATTCAGGCAGGTAGACAAATCGATATTGTCTTTGCAGTTGGTCCTGTACCAATGATGAAGTTTGTAGCGAAGACCACTGAAGGGAAAGGGATTCACACAATTGTTAGCCTGAACAGTATAATGGTTGATGGTACAGGAATGTGTGGAGCTTGTCGAGTAAATGTTGGCGGTCAGATGAAGTTCTCTTGTGTTGATGGACCAGAATTTGATGGTCACCAAGTTGACTTTGATGAACTCATGGCTCGTTTAGGTGCATATCGCGATAAAGAAGCAATCTCCAACGAAAAATGGGCACAGGAACATGGAGGTAAATGAAAATGACTGAAGACAAGCCAAAGAAAGAGCGAAAACCTCCAACCAAGAAAGTCCCTATGCCTGAACAGGATCCTCATGTAAGAAACAAGAATTTCTCAGAGGTTGCATTAGGATATACCAAAGAAGAGGCAATGGCTGAAGCCGAGAAATGCATGTCATGCAGAAATCCAAAATGTATCAGCGGTTGTCCAGTTGAAGTTCCAATAAGGGATTTTGTCAATCTCGTTAAAGAGGGCGACTTTATGGCTGCTGCAGCCAAAATCAAAGAAACCAACAGTCTTCCTGCAATCTGTGGAAGGGTTTGCCCTCAGGAATCACAATGCGAGTCGAAATGCATTTACGGCATTCGAAACGAACCGATTGCAATTGGTAGACTTGAACGATTCGTTGCTGATTTCGCTCGTGAACATGGAGAGGATCTTCCTGATTTGCCACCAAAGATTGGAAAGAAGGTCGCAGTAATTGGCTCAGGTCCAGCAGGTTTGACTTGTGCAGGTGATCTTACTCTAATGGGCTATGATGTCACAATCTTCGAGGCTTTTCATAAACCTGGTGGAGTACTCCAATATGGAATTCCTGAATTCCGATTACCAAAAGACATCGTTAATGCAGAGGTAGCTTATCTTGAGCGCATGGGTGTTGATGTCAAGTACAACTTTGTTGTTGGAATGACCCAAACAATTCCAGAGCTCATGGAAGACGATGGATATGATGCTGTTTTCATCGGATCTGGTGCAGGTGCCCCAAACTTCATGAAGATTGAAGGAATGAACCTGATTGATGTATTCTCTGCTAACGAATTCTTGACGCGGGTGAATCTCATGAAGGGCTACCTATTCCCCGAATATGATACACCTGTTCGGGTTGGCAAACGTGTTGCAGTCATTGGTGGCGGAAACGTTGCAATGGATGCTGCCAGAACCTCACTACGTCTGGGTGCTGAAGAGGTATACATCGTATACCGGAGAGCTCGTGAGCAAATGCCGGCTAGAGCTGAGGAGGTTCATCATGCAGAAGAAGAAGGAGTGCAATTCAAGCTTCTTCAGAATCCAGTTGAGGTCATAGGCGATGACAAACAGCGTGTTATGGGAATGAAGTGCATTAAGATGGAGCTTGGTGAAGCCGATGCATCCGGACGACGCCGTCCTGTTGCAGTTGAAGGATCTGAGTTTGTTCTTGATGTCGATATGGTCATTGTAGCCATAGGCAACTCACCAAACCCAATTATTCCTAATTCTACACCTGGGCTTGAAGTATCTGCATGGGGTACGATCGAGGTCGATGAAGAATCTGGAATATCCAGCATCCCTGGAGTCTTTGCAGGTGGCGACATCGTCACTGGTGCTGCAACAGTGATTAGTGCAATGGGTGCTGGGAAACGTGCCGCACGAGGAATCCACTACTACCTCTTTCCAGACCAGAAACCAGCTCCCGAACCAGACGCTGAAGCAGAGGCATAATTCGGTCCTTAATGATGGGACCCTTTGTGGTCCTATCATTTCTTCTCTTCGTCAAGCTGAAAGAGTTCTTTAGAAGGCATTGCACAACTATTTCCTAGGTGATAGTGTGGGTCCTACTCCGATGACGACATCCGAGATGCGTGTGCTTGAACTGAATGCAGAATACTTGGGAGTCACTCTTGGTACATTGATGGAGAATGCAGGTCGAGAAGTAGCGCGAGTCCTAGACGACAATGAATCCGTTGAAGAGAAGCGCATTCTGATTCTGTGTGGGGTTGGAGGAAATGGCGGAGACGGGATGGTTGCAGCAAGGCATCTGCAGGAAGCAGGGGCTTTTGTCAAAGTAATTCTCATTGGAGATGCTAAACGAATTTCAAGTGAAGACACACTTCGGAATTGGAAAATTCTAGAAAACCTCAATGCAATACCCCATGAAATATTCGGAACCGAAACTGCAATCAAGAAATGCAAATCTATAGATGAAGCCGATATTCTAATAGATGCACTACTAGGGTTCGGACTCACTTCTAATGTAAGAGAACCCACGGCAACTGCAATTCGTAGCATAAACAAAGCTTCAGGTAAAAGGGTTAGCATTGACATTCCAAGTGGCATGTGCTCAGATTCCGGGAAAGTCTTGGGTGTTGCTGTAAAAGCTGACCAAACAATAACCATGCACGCTCCCAAGGTGGGTATGCTAAGGAATCCTGAACAAACTGGTTCTCTCCATGTAGTTCCAATAGGTATTCCACCAGAAGCCGATCATGTGTGTGGTCCCGGAGATCTCTGGTTATTCAATCAGCCAAGAAAGAAGGATTCTCACAAAGGAGATTTTGGGAGAATCTTGGTTGTAGGCGGAAGTGACGTTTATTCGGGAGCTCCAGCTCTAGCTGGAATAGCCGCACTTACGACTGGTGCCGATTTAGTGACAATCCTTGCACCAGAACCAGTTGTTCCTACAATACGTTCCTATAGTCCTAATCTCATGGTACAGAGTTTAGGAACTGATATTTTTAACAGCGAATCAATTGAAGTTGTTCTTGACCTTGCGTTACAGAATGATGTAATTGCGCTTGGCCCTGGATTAGGTGTTGCGAGTGATACGTTGAAAGCATTCAAGGAGATTGCAGAATCCCTTGCTTCTTTGAACAAACCTTTGGTTATTGATGCTGATGGACTCAAGGCGCTGTCTAACACCGGACAAGTGTTCGACCCTAGCAATACAATACTAACGCCTCACCTTGGAGAACTGAACATCCTACTAAAACGCAAATCTATAGGCAAGCCTGATGAAGATACCCGACTAGAGATGAGCCAAGAAGCAGCCAATATGTATGGTGCTGTAGTACTGTTGAAAGGTTCAGTGGATATCGTTGCTGATCCTGATGGTCGCTTCAAGATGAATAGAACTGGTGACCCTGCAATGACGGTTGGAGGAACGGGTGATGTGTTGACAGGTATTACTTCAGCGCTCCTCGCACAAGGACAAGGGGCATTTAATTCAGCGGCTTGTGCCGCCTATGTTTCAGGCTTAGCTGGTGAATTAGCCGCTAGAGACCTCGGTGGTCGTATACTCGCAACTGATTGTATTGAAAGCATCCCCTTGGTGATGCAGAAATAGACTAGAATATGACCGGCATACTCTCTAGCAAATCTCGAGTGATTATCTTATTTTCCTCAGTTACTGGTACCCAAACAATTCCTACATTGGGTTGTCCATAGAGCATCACGGATCCAGTTTCTGCCAGAAGCACTGCAGGGAATCCCATCAAATCTTCTTCTCCTTCAACTACAATCAACGATTTCTTACCATCTTGTATTGCAGTGTCCATAGTTGACCATGCTTCAGGGTATATCATAGCAGCTGGGTTGTAGATTGTGTATTCGATCTCTGCAGTCGGACGTTCATCAAATTGACCACGTTTTGTGATTCCATCTATGACACAAACATCTGACACAAACCCTTCTGCGATTAACGTTGTACTGGTTACATCTCCTACGGCAATAACACAGGGAGGTTCTTCAGATCTTAGTCTTTTGGTAACTGCTTCTTCAGGCCGTCCATCTTTAATTGAAAAGACTTCGCCCTTTGGCGTCTTTAGTAAGCCTCGATTTTCATCCGGAAGACGTCTTGGATGTTCTGTCGTTCCTGCTAATGGTCTGCCCTTCCTATCAATCTCTCCCATTCTTATTCGAGCTGATGACATCTTGTCGCCATCCAAGGCTCTGACTGGTTTGAGTGTATCAATTTGGTCTCTAATTCCAAGTTTGTTGCTTCTTAGCTCCAGAACGTGTTCTTCCATATCGGCACAACAAGGTCCTTCAAACATAAGAAATGAGGTTTCACCTTGGATATCCAGTAACTCTTCTGGAGATGACAAGACCGCCACATCGATGACCTTAGTCAAATCAATACTTCTCAGATATTTCTCAAGTTGGGATTTCCTCACATCGATAGGTTGTATGACTTGAGCAATTTCAAGTTCTTTGGATACAAGAGTCCCATCTGTCAATGCTGCTACAGGATTTGGCATGTCGCTTAGACGGTCAATAAGGACATGATGCCCCATATGGAGTCGATCAAAGAGGTTCAGAGCCCAGGTTCCCGCCATTTCTCTCAATTGTATGTCAAATAGCGATTGTTTAATATCTATGCCTTCCTGAGAAGAACAGAGAAAATGAAAATCTATGCCGTTGCTGATGTTCACTATCCCAGGTTTGCACGCAGTTTTGAGGAGGCTTTGTCAGGATTAGCACCTCCCGATCTCTTCTTGCTCACAGGGGATATTGTCAACAGAGGCAGTGCAGAGGAATATCCTAGAGTCTTGGATGCTATTCAGGATTCGCTAGGTTCCGATTTCCCCCTTATCGGTTGCTACGGGAATGAAGAATACTCTGATATCCGCGGCAAAATTGTGAAATATGTAAACGACAGAATGATTCTATTAGATGAAAAATCAACAACTGTGATGGTTGATGGAAAATCTTTAGGAATTGTTGGAACCCAGGGGTCTCTAGATAAACCCACCAGTTGGCAGAAGAAGAATGTATCAGGGATTAAGGACATTTTTGCGAGACGGGCAGTTCGTGCTGAATCCCTCTTGAAACGGTTAGCTGGCAAGGTGGATTATAGAATCCTCCTAATGCATTATAGTCCGTGCATTGAAACATGTGAAGGTGAAGATAGTCGGGACTTTGCATGGCTTGGAAGTAGGAAATTTTACAAAGTCCTCACAAACGTCAGTCCAGATCTGGTTGTTCACGGACATGTACATAATGCAACTGTGTTCGAAGCAAAAGTGGGAGCGACGCTTGTCAGAAACGTCGCCCTTCCCGCTGTTGGGCGGATTACAGAACTCGAAATCACCCTGTAGGCTATTTGTGTCCTGTAACATCCATTGTCGGCTCAAACTTGTAGCCGTATACTATGATGCCTTCATGCCCCTGTTCAGTTATCTTTCTGAAACATGCACGAACACGCATGCCAATCTTCACATCCTCAGGATCGATATTAACAATCTGTGCGGTCAAACGCGGTCCTTCATCGAGTTCAACCATTGCAATAACATATGGCATCTGACGCTTGAAGTGTTCCGGG
>JARGGA010000173.1 GCA_029210805.1 Candidatus Thorarchaeota archaeon | reverse complement strand
GCAGCGGACAGAAGCCGGGCCCCATCTGAGGAACGATGTTCCTGTGAAGAGGGGCAAAGCTCATGACACTTTGAAGAACTCCAGTTCTTCGGATGCTGGTGACAGCAGTTGTGAGAAAGGCGGAACATAGGAGTTTCTTGCAGTTAATTCGCAATTGTAAAATATGGGCTTTAAAAGGGAAAATAAACACGATATAATATGAAGACAGAGAAATGGCGATTCTTGGGGGGGAAAGTGTACAGATTGGATGGCGAGTACGAGCAGAGCGTTGACGCAATACGAAAGGCGAAACGCCTCAGCATTGACAACCATGTCCACATCTCACGAAACACTGAGGGTTTGTGGGTTGTCTACTGGCGTCCACGGGATGAACAAGTCGAATGTCCGCCCTCCCAATGGAAAATCGCATAATCATGTGGGGCTTAATAGCACTAGTCAAGACATCAAGATATGTCACTTGATACATCTGTCATATCATCCGATGCCAAACGGCTCAAGCTAGAGCATGTAGGGCGATTCGTAACAGGTGAAGTGATGGTACGGCAATTTGAACAGATAGTACAGTCATTCACGCCTTCGGGCATTATTGATGTGACTGGCTGGACCCCCGAGGCAATCCGTGTGCTCTTAGTTGTCTGCAGAGAAAATATGCAAGTCATCAGTCTGCGTGCAGGAAAGAAGTATCTTACCCCAATCCTCCACCGCGATGGACCTCTATTTGATACACTCATAGAAACAATTGTATCGGCATCCAAGCTCCACTGAACTATGTATACAATGACACTCCAGCTTTTGGATGTTTGGTGAGAATACGTTTGAGCATGGTTCTATACAGCGTCTTGTAGCTCTCAAGCCCTGATATCATCTTGTACATAACATCATTCATAACTGGATCCTCAGCACCAAGTCTGCAGATTGTTTCCATGTTCCTTTCACTCTTGAAGAGAAGCTTGGCGACATTCCTACCAACCTTGAGTGTGTCTTTGAACTCTGATTTCCACGCCTTTTCATACTGTTTCAATATGAGAGGATTTGCTGATTCGACAGCTTCTCGGAGAACGGGTGCCGCAATAATTCCTGATTTCACAGCCATGACAACTCCCTCTGCATCATACGGGTTAACAAAGCCTGCTGCATCTCCCACTAGAATTGCTCTTCCCTTGACGGTTGTCTTGGCTGCTTCCTTGAATGGAACTCGTGCAGATGTATCTGAAACAATCTGTGGATCAATATTGTGTTTCCTCTTGAATTTCTCAAACCATTCGTCAAATAGACCTCGTAGATTATCGACCTTATCCTGTCGGCACCCCGCCCCGAAGCTGAGGATAGACCTCTTTGGAAAGCACCATACATATCCATAGGGGACAGGGCCAAAAAAGATGTGGATAGTCACACCTTCTTCGTCGAAGGGAACACCGCATATTCTCTTGACCACTTCTTCTCCCACTTCTGCCTCTATCTCAATGCATACAGCTGCGCTATCCTTTGTCCATCCTTTGTAAAATCCTAAGCTTTTCGCAACAATACTGTTGATGCCATCTGCGCCAACCAGATACTTGCCTGTGTATGCCTCAGATTCAGTAGTCACTGTTACAAAGTTCCCATCATCTGTTGCTTTGACAACTTTTTCTCCCTGTTTTACTACAGCTCCTGCTTCCTCGGCTTTCTTGAGAAGTAGGTGGTCAAAATCTGAACGCATAACAAGTGAACCCGACGTTTCAGGTCTTGAGCAATCTACAATAATTCCTGAGGGGGAGTGTATTGTCTGACCATAGGCCCTCCGCTGGATGACTTCTTCCATGCTGAAATCGAGAGCATTCTCAACATGATCTGTAAAACCCCCCGCACATGGTTTCACACGAGGAAAGGTCTCTTTGTCGAGGAGCAAAACATTCAATCCTTGTTGCACGAATCTTCTTGCTGCCGTGGAGCCTGCAGGTCCTCCACCAACTACTATTACATCATATTCTGTCATCCATTGGACCTCATCTTGCGTGAATCGTTCAGATATGAGTGACGAGTATTAGTAGATTTCTGAATTTCAGGTGCCAGTACTACCGAATCCACCTTCTCCTCTGTCCGATCCGCCCAATTCATCAACCAATTCAAAACGTACTTCTGGAACCGGGCGAATTGCTAGTTGAGCGATTCGCATTCCCTTTTTGATATAGAAACCACCCTCTCCGAGATTATGAAGTATCACTACAACCTCTCCTCTGTATCCACAATCAATCGTACCCGGCGAGTTCACAACAGTAATTCCCTGTTTTAGTGCTAGTCCGCTTCTTGGCCGAACTTGCCCCTCATAACCTGTTGGAATCTCAATTGCTATCCCTGTATGAATGGCAAGTCTTGATTGAGATGCCAGTAGATAATCATCTATCGAGTAAAGGTCATACGCCGCATCACCTGATTTAGCCTGTTGAGGAACGGTGGCATCGGGGTTGAGCTTCTTCACTTTGACAGTAATGCTTGATTCGTTCACTATCTCGATGCTCCTTTTCATAGTCTTCACAACAGTTGAATGATATAGAGCTTACTCTACTTGTGCAATTCATTATAAGCAGTGGATTGGAATAGTAATCATCGTAATTCTTGGTGAGTAGGAAAATGGTTTTTGATGAAGGTCCATCCTTTGAAGAACGACCACAAAGTAACCCGCATTTTGTGGTAAGCTGGACAGAGCTGGTATCTAGAACGTTCACTTTGTGGGGTCGCAAGCTAATCTCATATCTGGCGATTGCTAGTATCCCAGTGATAGTCAGTATCGTACTCAATATTGTTATACTTTGGCTCTTTTTTGGTTCTGGAGCTGCTGCATTTATAGGACTCCTCGGTACTGATGTATTGACGCTTCTCTTGAGTATACTCATGGCTGTTTCAAATCCGTTATTTTTTGTCGTGTCGATAGCATTGCTATTTACTGGAGTTATTATTTCTGCAATAGTATCGGGTGCAGTAATCAAATTAGCATTGGACAACTATGGTGCCCCTGAGAGGGGCGATGCACGAGACAGTCTGTCATTTGCTTTTGGGCGCATCATTACTATAATTGGTGTACAAATAGTAGTGAGTTTCATTTTGATAGCCTTTATGTTGCCGGGTATAACGATGTTACTTCTTGGTTTGCTTACTTATGATTTTCTAATGATATCTTACAGTTTCTTAGCAATCTTACTTGGAGTAACAGTGGGTTATTACCTGAGTATTAGACTTTCTGCAGCAAGTGCTGTTGTGATTGCTGAAGATCTCTCAGCAATTGGCTCACTGAAAAGAGCTTTCGCTCTATCTTCAGGAGAATTCTGGCATATCTTGGCAGGAACATTCCTTTTGGCAATTGCAGTAGGAATCGTTAGCTATATAGCTACTTATGCAGCCATACCTCTTGTTCTTCTAAGCGGTGGTAATATTCTAACGATGTTGATATTCACGTCCATTGTGTTGGCTGCTGCAAGGATTATAACTATGCCAATATCACAAATATTCCTTGCAGTGTTATATCGCGATCTTGCAGAAAGAGAACACCAAGTAACACATGTGTGGTAAACACGAACGAATCGGGGGCATAACGCCTCCTTTTCTTCTTATTTTATTGCATGATAGTTGAAGAGCGTATGCGCGAAGAAATTTCGAAGGCATTTAGGAAAGAATCCCTTTAGAATAGAACATCATGCGTCGATGGAAATACCTTTTCAGAAGCCATTAACACCCGAAAGGAAGTTGGTTTCCAATGAAAGATATAGTTCTAGAAATATTCGAGAGTGGTTGTAGGAAGCACAAAGTTGGTGACAGATTCAGGTATCCCAGTGGTATTGGTAAGCTCTGTCCATGGCTAATAGATAGCGCTAATGTTATGATTCGAGTCTTGCAGCAAGACGGACGTCTTGGTTGGTCATACAAGGGAACTCCATATGAGAAAGTCATCAATAAGGATGGCCTGACAACAGAGTTTGTTCGATGTCCTGATCCCACCACCTCTGGTGTAGTTCTGAAGATTTCAGCCACGAAAAGGAAACGTGCAGCCAAATCCAAAGATGAGTGATTAGAATAGAAATGGTGCCGAGAGTGTGATTTGAACACACGACAACACGGTCTTCAGCCGTGCGATCTCCCTGGCTGATCTACCTCGGCAGGATATTTGTGTACCTTTTCTTTTAGGATATAAAGTTAGCTAGCGAATCTTGTAACTCATGTAACTTGCAATGACTGCTGTAATTATCGCAGCAATGTTGACACCAAGTGGATAGACCAGCAATGCATCAAGGAATGACAATGTTGCAAGCCATGCAGGAAGATTGGCTGAATCCGATATTCCAAATGGTACAAAGTAAAACATCAGAAAGATACAGGTTGTGAATGCAACACCAACAAATGCTGGCATATCTGGTTTTGATCTGGCAAACTCAGAAAGTTTGGTCATCCAATTTGATTGCGCTTTCTGTCTTTTTCTGACCTTCCTCTTGGACATGATGTGGGCCCATCGATACATTGCCTCTGCCATGAACACATAGGCGCCGCCAAGTACAGCCATTGCTCCAATTGCAACAATCAACTGCAGTTCCGCGCTTAAAACCTGAACATATGCGGCTGCATGCCACATCAACGGAATCTGAACGAAACCAGCAATGCCTAGGAACATCAGGATAAGTCCTGGTTTGCTTCCGCGTTTCCACCATACTGCGAGGCTCATGATAATCTACCTAGTCCTTGAGGTGTTCGCTCAACAATCGGTCCGCTCTTTAAGCTTTTGGAACCTTCCATTGAAAACCAGTGTCCAAAATCATGGCATTGCACTAATTGGAACCCAGCTTCGCGAACAAGTTGGACAACGGTCTCTATGGTCTGATTCTGTTGCCCCTTCAATCCATACCCCGTTCTTGACAGTGTGCCATCCGGCAGCATATAATCAACCTTGAAAACAAGTCGTTCTTCTCTACAATCAATTTTTGCTGCTTTGATCGAAATCACTCCACCGTGACCTAGCACTCTATAGGCTTCACTCAATACTGCCTCTTTCAAGGCCCATTCCTTCATATATCCTAAAGAGAACCAGAGCGTTACTGCGTCAAAGCTGCCACTATGAAAGCATAACCGTGATCCATCGCATACAATCCAGTTTGAGGGAGGATTGTGGATTCTGGCTTCTCGAATTTCATCCATGCGAATGTCGACAGCACAGACTCTTGACCCCTCTATACGCGACACCAGTCCTTCGCCACCTCCACCTATGTCAATGATCAAACCCTTTTTCGATATTCGCTCCAGCTCAATCTTCTGAGAAGGGGGTTCGAAGACTTTGGAAGCATCCATTGCATACAACCTCACTCGTCTTCCTCTTGCTTCTTGGTGATTAGATCCGTTATTGAATCTATGAAATGCTCTATTTCTGGTGCACGTATCAAGGCATCATCATACATCCTTTCAGCTTCCTCCTCTCGTTCTTCTGCATAAAGTAGTTGTATAAGATTCAACCAAGGAACCACATTATCCGGTCTGATTTCGATAGCTCCTTTTAGCATGGACTCAGCCTCATGATTCTTACCTGCTACCCGAAGCACCGTTCCCAAATTGCATAAAATATCTGGGTCTTCTGGATTATATTCAAGTGCAGATTGAAAAGCTTCTACCGCCTCATCTATTCTGTCATCTGCATTATATACACAACCTAGGTTGTACCAGAGGTCTGCATCAGTGGGTTCACACTGTATTCCAGTTTTGAAAGCCGTTTCTGCTTCATCATTTCGATTCCTCAGAAAGAAAGTAGCACCTAGGTCTCGCCAAGCATCAGCATTGGCGGGTTCAAGTTCTACAACCGCCCGATATGCGACTTCTGCCTCATCAAGTTTGTACTCGTCAAAGAGCTGTCTCCCGAGATTGAACCAACCCTCTGCATCTTGCTCATCATAACCCATCTTTTGAAGGAGGGGGATGAGCTTCTTCCGCATACCTTCAGTCATTTATTCATCACCAGTATATTCCATGACCCACCCATTAGAAATACAAAACTTATGAAGATAGCAAGTAAATCAAAGGGGATAATCAGGATGATGCACATTTGGTAGCTGAGAGAGAGCAATTTGGGTCACAAAACCAATATATCCATGACTGTCTGCGAATGCATAAGATTCAGCAATATTAAAAGCATTAAGGGCGTAATCTACAACAAAGACAGTTTTTCCTTCTGCCAAATATCGATCTAGATATTCTACATACCACTGGGTACTATATCCTTCATCTCCACTTTCGGGAATTCTAGCATCTCCCGATCCTTCTTCTCCCCACTCTGTATCTGCAACTCCGTCAAATAGAACATGTTCCTGAGCTACTGCATCAATGATATCGAAATAGTCAACATGGTCTTCATAGATATCAAGAGCATTTTGCGCAATCAATAGGAAATCAGGATTCTGTGCTCGACAATAGGCTCTGATTTCCGAGATGAAATCAATCATTTCTTGATGTGTATCTAATCCTTCTGATTCACCAGCTGTCATTACCGGTTCATGTTCATATGCTTCTATCCAATCCATGTATATACCATCAAATCCATCATCGAGAATTTGTTGAATACTACTTCCCTCGTCATACAATATGATATTCTTCCATCTATCATCCCAAAATGCCACAGGATAGTTGCCTTCCCATCCATCTGGATCCACTGATATTAGAAAGTCTGGGTTTCCAAGCGATGTTTCAGAAGGGGCAGTCCAGTTATCATCCCAGTACCATCGCCAATCTTCAGCCTCTCCAATGTCGATATATGCAATCACAATCTTGCTGTTCACGTTGGCACCTGAACTTTCATGAAGTTGATTCACAGCACTCCG
>JARGGA010000172.1 GCA_029210805.1 Candidatus Thorarchaeota archaeon | reverse complement strand
AATCATCAATCGTATCAAGAAAATCTATGAAGAGTATCAAATCGATTCACCGGGTGTTACTCCAGAAGATTTCGAAACTGTAATCAAGCTCTCTCTTGAACAAAAATGATGTATGAATCCTTCTTTCAATATCCGCGTTGCTGACATTGAAGATGCAGCAGCAATAGCAAAGGTACACAACGAATCATTCGACTATTACATCAAGGAATTCGGATTCAAGTATAGCTACCCAATAGTCAATGAACAGGATGTACTAGGTTGGATACATGACAGAGAGTATGAAGAATCGAAACTATTCATAGTTGAAAAGGATGGTATTGTAGGATATGCACACTGTGTTCTAGTTCTTGAGAGGGGAGATTGCGAGATCCCTGTTATGTATTTCAGGTCCACGGGATGGGGATTTGGACAAGCAAGATTAGGAGTTATCCCAAGTAACAGAAAGCAGGGATTGGGAAGTGAATTAGTGCGTTATGCAATTGGGTATGAATGGTTGCATACAACGAAATATGCTGTTGCTCATTCCTATGAGAACAATATTGGAGCGCTCTGTCTTTTTGACAGGATAGGATTTCAGCAACATGACATATTCATGGATAATACCTTCTCTAAAAAGCGACCTCTTGTCAACAGCAGTATATTGGCAAGCTTTGATCTCACCAAAACAATACCCAGCTCCAATGTGAGCATCAAAGTTGGCATTCGAAAGGCAGTAGAAAGCGATGCAGAGGCATTAGCTGACATAAGCAAGGAGAACATTTGGTGGAATCCCGAAACTTGGACATCTCAGTGGGCAAAACGTTTCATCAATGGCGAATTCTCCCATATTGTCTATGTTGCAGAATATGAGGGGACCGTTGTTGGGGTTATGAACTACATTCCCGATACCGGAGAAATAGGTTTCACTGGAGTGCATCCGAAGCATCAGAAGAAGGGAATTGGTACATATTTTATGAGACAACTCCTATCGAGTATGAAGCAGGCAGGGATCAAGGAAGCAATAGCAAGTTCGGGTATGACGCAGGTCGACGCAATCAGACTTTATGATAGATTAGGCTTTGAGAAACGGAAACAGCAAGCCTTAGTGAAGAAGATTGAAGGATAACCATTAAACACATAGCAATATGTACAGTATGCATCATAAGAGAAGAGGAGTATAACGTGGTGACTTCCAGCAAACCGTTCAGAATTCATGCTCCAGGAAGAGTATGTCTCTTTGGTGAGCATAGTGACTATCTTGGATTGGATGTGATTGCTGCGGCTATCAACCTTGGAATCGACATTGCTGCAAAACCAAGAGATGATGATGTAGTATGTGTGAATTATGCAGACTTGGATACATATGACGAGTTTCCCATTGATACAGAACTTGCCCATCGTCATGAGAGAGATTATCTAAGAAGCGCATTTAATGTCGCTCTAAACCAAGAAATAGCTCCGACTCATGGATGGGATGTCCAGGTTACAGGGAATATCCCGATTGCAGGAGGTCTTTCATCATCCTCATCTCTATCAGTCGCATCAATTATTCTTGCTACTCATATTGGAGGAAAGGAATTCAGACCAGTTGATATTGTACGAATGGCCTATGAAGCAGAAGTAGAACGTTTTGGTGAAAGTGGAGGTATGATGGATCATTACGCTTCTGCATACGGTAGCGTTATTCATGTATCAATGGATTCTGATCAAAAGGTCACCAAAGTTCCCGCAGATATCAAGGGTCTCGTAATTGGAGATTCTCGGCAGAAGAAGAAGGATACAGTTGGCGACCTAAAGGAAATCCGGGAATCTGTCGAAGAAGGATTTGATGAGATAAAGAGGAAGCTTCCAGATTTTGATAGAAGAACAACAGGGATTCAAACGGTCTATGGATTACAGCGCTCCAAATCGAACAACGAGGTAATGATGGCGGAAACAGCCTTGCAAAACAGAAACATTACAGCAAGGGCATTCACATTACTAGGTAAGAAAAACCCCGATGAACAAATGTTGGGAGAGCTTCTGAATGAACATCATTCTCTTTTGAGATACAATCTAGGACGATCCACACCTAAGATAGACATGATGATAGATAGTGCATTGAAAGCTGGAGCATTAGGATGTAAGGTAAATGGAAGTGGAGGCGGAGGAACAATGCTTGCCTATGCACCAGGTGCAGAGGATACGGTTTCCGAGGCGATAATAGCAACAGGTGGAATCCCATACAAAGTGGAGATAGGCCGGGGAGCTACCCTGACCATCCTCAAAGAATGATTTAGCTGCTTTCAGCAAGCTCTTTCATCCGTGCTTCAACAATCTCAAGAACTTCTTCTTTGAGTTTTCTACCTTCAGTGGTGAGCTTCTCTACCTCGGCAGCAGTCTTCTCAACAAAATCTTTTGTCTTGATGTTGCCAAGGTTGATACGTACATTTAGTGCGGCTCCTTCAATCGCAGCCATGAGTGCGTGTGCGGCAACACCGGCATCAGTGATAGCGTTGGGGTTACCCTTCTCTGCTGCTATTTTAGCATGAGTCATTGCGTTATATGAATGACGCATCGTTTCTAGAGGAATTGATGCGGCTTTGATTGTAGCCTCTTCGATTGCTTCATCCTTGGTTTTCTTTTCGGCATCTGTTTCCTCGGGTAGTTTAAACAGACCCATTACCACATCGAAGGCTTCTGAATCAGTTTCTACAAGCCCCATCAGAACACCACGGTCAGTTTCGCATGCATGACGATGCTCAATCATCTCTTCCTTGATAGCAGCAAATCTTCTACCTGAAAGAGAAAGACCGGTCACCATACATACTAATGCTGCTCCATATGATCCGATAGCAGCAGCGACACTTCCGCCACCAGGAGTTGCCTTTGCTCTTCGAATTTCATTGCCAAATTCAAGAACAGACATCTCTGTAAAGCTCTTCTTAGTTGGATCAGATCCACCTCCTAAGTAATAGAGATCCAGAATCATGCTCTGATCCAGTTTCTCTGGTTGAAGGTAGTACTTCAGGGCATCAATGAGAGCAAAGAGCGGAACCATTCCGACAATCTCGGTTTCTATGACGGTGGCACCAAATCTCCGTGCTTCGTTTCGAACAACCTCAAGTACCTGATGAATCCTAGTTCGCTTCGGATGTGTTAGGTTTAGAGAAACCTGTGCGCAGTTCTTATCTGGAAGCTCAAGGCCAATTCCCTGTACATTGACGAATCCACCAGTGGTACCACGAACTGCGTCAGCGCATGCCTGTGCGACTTTCACATTGGTTGTGCTTAGATTGAAATTGATTGCAATGAGAAAATTTCGAGCACCAGTTGCAGTTGCGCCTGCGGTTGGATGTATTTTATTTGGACCGTAATCGGGGTCCTTTGCAGGGTCCTTTCCAATTAAGTCCTTGAGTCCTTCGAACTCACCCTCACGAATGTTGGGGAGATCTACTCTCTCAGGACGAGTAGCAGCTTTCGAATAGAGATAGACAGGAACATTGCACTTTTGAGAGAATTCCTCTGCGAATTCCTTGGAAAGCTCAATACACTCACCAATGGTTGTTCCATGGAGGGGTATGAACGGAACGACGTCCACCGCACCCATTCTTGGATGTTGACCTTCATGTTTTGTAAGGTCGATCTTTTCTACAGCCAATTCAGCAGCCTTCAACGCTGCTGCTTTCACTTTCTGTGGCGCACCAATGAAGGTGAACACAGATCGATTGTGATCCGGATCGAATTCAACGTCAAGAAGCCTAACACCTTCCACGCTCTTCACAGCGTCAGATAAAGCTTCGATGATTTTCTCGTCGCGACCTTCTGAAAAGTTGGGCACACACTCAATAATCTTCAAGAGACCCACCGACTGCCCCGGGACGGGAGATATTGAAAAGCGTTTGGGATGGTTCAAATCATTCAGGGATTCGAGCAAGTTTCTTTGCGAGTTTCTTCTTTTCATCGATATCAGATAAACGATTGATCATTATGCGTTGCGCCTGAGGAGACCCTGCTCCGTGCATGGATTCAGTCAGGTACCCTACAGCGGCTCGTCCCATAGTGAGGTTCTCTATCAGCCGTAGCATCTTGATTCTTTCCTCAGTTGTACCTGCATCAGAGCCTGAGAGATATTTCTCGATCACTTTTCGGGTTTCAGGATTTTCCATTTCTTTTGCACTTGGGCATGTGACAAAGAGACCTCCGGCTATATCTTGCAGGAGTCGTGAAATCTCATATGGAAATCTTGTAACATTTTGTTTGCATATGTTTGCTAGAAGAATATCAACCAAATAATTACCTGCGGCGGTCTTATTTCCTGCAGCTGAGCAGGCAATCCCACATGAATAGAGTGTTTCATTGAGATGAGTCATCTCAGTTAGTTTATCTCGAATGTGAGATGCTCCAGCAACGCCGTTGTATTCGGCGATAGTTGCGGCAGCTCCAATTAGGACATCACCTACTCCGACCTTGCAACCCCCGTAGCTTTGGCGATGATACGCCGCAAACGTATCTACAAGACGTCCGCAGAATTCAGTTTCCCCATTCATGAATATACGTTCATGAGGCACGAATACATCATCGAATACAACTAGGCACTCTTGTCCTCCATAGGCAGGGTTACCACAATCAATGTCGCCCATAGCACTCTCATCTAATCGACGAAGGTCACAGGACTGCCTTCCGTAATAGTAGGTTATGCCCTTTGCATCAGCAGGTACTGCACAGCAGATAGTGAAATCCTTGTCTTCATTTCTCATCGCAAGAGTGGGCATTATCAGATGTTCATGCGAGTTCACTGCTCCTGTTTGATGTGCCTTAGCTCCTCGAATTACAACTCCTTCATCGCTCCTTTTAACAACATGAACGTAAACGTCAGGATCTTGCTGTTCTGATGGTCGTTTTCCTCTATCCCCTTTTGGATCCGTCATGCACCCATCTATTGTCCAATCGTGTTTTTCGGTGAGCTTGATATATTCTAGAAATCGTTGATGGTAATCGGTTCCGTGTATTTCGTCTATCTCATAGGTTGTTAGGAAAACTGCATTCAATGCGTCCATACCGACACATCGCTGAAAACAGGTACCTGATTTTTGACCCAATACACGTTGCATCTTGACCTTATTCTGTAGGTCTTCTGTGCTTTGGTGTAAATGGCAAAAACGATTGATTGTGTTCCCGGTGATTACAGACTCAGCCGTCATAATTTCCCTGTGTGCGTCATCATGTGCTAAATCATAAGTTAGGGCAACAGAATTGATTGACGCACGAATAATTGGATGATCCACCGGATTTTCTATTTTCTCGCCAAGCAAGAATACATTCAGAGGTCCACGTTTTCGCAGACTATCTATGTATTCAGAACCATTCATTAGTGTCATTTGAAGAGCACTCCACTAAAGGAAGAACATCGTTTCACAGACCAAGTCAACACTAAAGTGGTTTTTCTTTTTGATTGCTATTTGAAATTTGAGAACTATCGTCCTTCTAGAAACTTACCAAGCTTTTCGGTTTCAACTTGGATGAAGTATACCTCACGAAGTATCTTGAAACCCAGCCGTTCATTGATTGCTAACATTGGAGCATTTGATGTTGCATTACTTGTGGACACAGTTTTGATATCTGGAAATTCGTTGCGGACCTTCAGAAGCATGGCAGCTTTTACCCATTTGCCTTTACCCTGACCACGATACTTCTGATCAACCCCTGTCAGCTGCTGATTCAATAGAGGTGCCTTCAAGGGATTATAGACGACGTCTGTTAGACTAGAGATATTACCATTCTTTTCACGAATCAGTGCAGTAAGCCATGTTTCTCCTGTGTTTTCAAAGGCATCCTCATACTTCCGTCTAAGCTCAGGTGTAATGACATAGTTTCCAGCCTCTAAATCATCCAGCGGCATTTGGTTGCTCACTTCAGTATATATCCTGCAATAGTTTCCAAGGATTTCATCAGGCATCTTGATGTGGAACTCTAAAGAAGAGCTAGGGTTTCGCTGTACGCCTTCGCGTTCCCACATTTCAACCATATTCCAATCTACATCATCCAAGCTGAGTCGATTGACTCGCATTTCTAAAGCCTCTGTTCCACCAAGTAATTGACCTACCGCGCTACCATCCTCTTCTAACGCATGCCCAACAATCAGTCGTTTCTCATTCTCAACAGCGAATTCATGGACTAGTTTTAGGAAAGCTAATCCAATCCCTTTTCTTCGAAATTCTTTGAGGACTGATAAGAAGTTCACTGCTAAAAGGTGCTCATTTCCTTTGTAGGCAGGGCTTGTTTCTTTGACTGCGTTCATTTGAAGGGATGCAACTATTTCACCAAGAGGCTCATTCACTGTAGCCACAAAGAATTTGACTTCACTATCATCGAGTCCTATTTTGGCCCATTCTTCATATGATGAATCATCATCAACTGGATCACCATGAAAAACCTCAGAACTCCTTTTTCTACGATATCTATGATATTTTGCCCATTCTTCTTTCGACGCGGCCAAAATGTCAAATGGTTGTATAACATAGTCCTTCAAAGGAAGCACCTCAATTTTGACTGTGGCATATAGTCGACCATAGAAGAGGCGCTGCTTTCTAGTAAATCATAGGCGAGTTGTCGAATTATCGGCCTTCTAGATATTTGGTGATCTGTTCCGTTTCAAATTGTACTGTGTATATTTCACGGTGGACTTTGAACCCAAGACGTTCATTTATTGATAGCATTGGAGCGTTTGATGTTGCAGTCACTGTCGATATCGTTTGTACATCGGGATAATCCTGTTTAATTTTCAGCAACATTGCGGCTTTCAACCACTTTCCTTTCTTAGAACCTCGATACTTCTCAGGAACCGTTTCCCGAAACCTATACAATCCTGGACATCGAGTCCAAGATGTTGTTCGGT
>JARGGA010000171.1 GCA_029210805.1 Candidatus Thorarchaeota archaeon | reverse complement strand
CGTGCGTCGCAGATGTGTAATGGCAGCCTTCTCAAGAGGGGCATCAAATTCCTTTGGGGGAATGCGTACAACATCCCTGACTGTGACGATAGAATACAGTATTTTCAGCTCCTTAGTTGATGAGTTGTAGAACAATCAGACCTCAGAATAAATCCTGATAGTCGTCAGCCGGCTCAGCGGGGAAGGCCTGTGCTAACAATAAAAACGTTTGGAAATGCTCATCTGAGTTTTGTGGAACTCTTTTCTTGTTCTATTTGTTTCTCAGCGTACTCTAGCAATTCATTCTTTTTCAGGAATAGATTTTCTGGCAGGCATTATTCAAAATCACACTCTAAATGAGGAAGAGTTCCTCAAATACTTTCAGCCAACTCTTACCGCAGATCTTCTTCATACTCCAACCCTAATTCTGCTAAACTCTCAGTATTCCAGAATCGGGATACCAAGTTCTTCTACTCGATCACACACCCTAGACAGGATATTATCCATTTCATCTTCTGTTATTCGCTTTGCTCGCAGGCTCGAACGAATCTTAGATTTCAATACCGTATCCGCAATTCCCTGGCTCTTCGCAATCTCTGAGGATGTACTGAACACAACAAGCTCCTCCGTGAAATCCTCTTCTACAGAAAATAGTTGGAGGACTACATCTAATTTACGTCGCTGAGAGGAAATCTCCACATCAACCCTTGCAAGTTCTAGTTGTGGGCCCGCTTTTACAATCTCCTCGAAGGTGTCTTCATTTTCCTCTTCGTCTAATTCTGTTTCATCCTCACTCTCGTGCTCTGCGGTAATAGCGTCATAGAATTGGGAGTACTCCTCTATCCCAGGAGGTATCCAGAGCCCCGCAAGACCTGTGACATCAACCTCAACACCATATCGTTTCAAGGACACTAGATCAACTATCTGTCTACATTCAGCAAGCAATGCAACATCAAAGATACCAAATCTCTCTTGCTCAAGGTTCTTCAGACTCGAGGTGTCTTCAACGCCCTTTACTTGTGCCCTAAGATACTTCTTAGACCCAGCATTCTTCAACCTCTCATCTATATCGATCTTCAGTAACACATCTCCTGATTGAGTTGTTTTGAGTAAGTCACTTACAGTTGGTGGAATCTGAAGACTATCTGGATAGAAGGAGTATCGATGTACTAATGGTTTCAGGATTGACAGATGAACCCATTCCTTCTCCTGTCCCATGACCAGTTCAACCTCATCGTACTCGACATCGGATGCATGGTCCCACTTCAGGTACGTGTCCTTGATGCGAAGGTACTCCCCTGTTCGAAGTGACTCTCTCAGGAACCGTACGATTTCATCTGTGTACTCGGTTTCCTTTCTCGCAATTGTTTTGGTACGTTCTTTGATATCCACTACATACTTTTCCTTCTCAGTATCTATGGTCAAATGACATGTGACTTCTCGAATGTTACCCGACCACGATGTTGCTTTAGACAATAGGTCGATTCGTACAGAATCAATATTCCCTACCACAGGAGATGGCTGAAAGCCTTGGAGCATCACAGAAACCTCTGGTGGTGGGTCCGAAACCCTCACCCATCTGACTGGAAAGTCATTCCCCTTTGGAGGGGACCCATACTCTAGTACACCCATCAATGACCATTCTGTATCATCATTTTCAGATTCTGTTTCCATGTAGAGAATATCATGGACATCAACCTGTACAATGACGATTGGAGTTCTATCCCAGTTCTCTGATTGGGCTGCCTCTGCTTCCTCACTCAGTTGTTCAGGGTCTATGACGGTCTTGTACCAGCCATGCCTGAAGTAAATCGACCTCAGGTCATCAAGTAAAGCTCCAATAACCTTGGTCCCTCCTTTCTTAGGGAACAGCATCCATGCGGTAGTGCCGTCCTCTGTTTCGTGCCAGCTCAACTCACCGACTCGTTGTATAAACTGACGTTTCCTAGGTTGCGGAATCGCATTCATTCGATTTGCTCTCCTCCGTAGATTTGAATAGATTGCTTGAAAATCATACTTTGATATTGTTTCATATTCGGAAACCTCTCTTTTCTTGAATCCCATCCTTCTTTCCGTTTGTTGTTGGATTATGTTCAATTCAATTATCGTAGAGAGCCTTGAACCACTTGATTTTTCTTTTATTCCGAGTTTATATCTGATACTATACATTAGTGTATTTATTCACGAACTAGGTCATCTTTCAGCTGCAGAGTCATACGGACATTCACCACAATCTATAGGTATTGGAATCAGCTTTTTCTTTTCAGGAATTTACTGCAATTTGAGAAGTATTTGGAATCTGTCGAGAAGAAAAAGAATTGTTATCGATTTAGCGGGTATTTATTTCCAGGTTTACTTTGCATTAGTAATAATCATTTACTCATGGTTAACGACAAGTCCTCAGCTAATATATGTGGCACTGTATATTTTTTTTATTGTGTTATTCAATCTTAACTTTCTCATTCCAATATCTGATGGGTATTGGATTATTGCTGATTTATCAGACAGTAGTAATCTTAGACGCGATTCGATGATTTCGATTAAAGAATTATTTACGAAACGCAAAGTTGGAAGTAGAATAAATGTGCTATATGGCCTCGTATCGATTTCAATGATAGTTGTGCTATTCTTCATTACGCTTCTCATGCTTCCTGACATGATCATTTTGTTAGATTGGTCACTTTTATCATTGCTAACAATCGCCAGCTCAGGTAATTTAGATATATTGTTATTCGTTCATTTTTCCTTGAATATCTTTTACATAATGCCCATAATCTATATTTTGATTCTGCCAGTTATATGTGTTGTATCGTATCTAAGAAGGAGAAGATCTCCATCCATTACGCAATAGATATTTCATCAGCTAAATCATACAGAGTTTAGCCAAATAGACGGTAATTTAATTCATGTAAACGTCCTGCCAAGAAATAATGACAAGTTCACTTACATTGTAGGAATTAGATTTTACTCAAGTAATATATCCATCAAGAGCCAAATACTTCATTCCCCGGAGGATCAGAACAGGTATCCCATTCGACCTTGCACGATTCTTGAGCTCTTTATCATTAGTTGCAATGACTCCTTTCACTGACTGTGCATAATCCAAAATCTGGTCATCTACTGGCTGTCTTATTGCTTCTTCACGGGTTTCGATGACTCTGCACCGCTTCGCAAGCTCTTTGGCAATTCTAAAGTGACGCACTTCTGTTTTATTATCAGCCATTTGGATTTTCATCTCTAATTCATCCAAAGCGGAGGACAGCATTACAAATTCTAGTTTGCGTTCTAAGACCCTTTCAGCCTCCGAGAAAATATCAACACCGAACTGCGCGGGAACTGCGATGAAATTTGTGTCAACAACAACTATTAGCGGCACTCTTTTCACACTACCAGTGAATATTGACTAAATCTCAGCATGGCCAATCAATCTCCACTTGTTTTCAACACGTCTGCCAATGGCAATACGTTGACCAGCTTCTCCTAAGATTGGACGCTTTAGTACCAGTTCAATCTCATCACCGTGTAGTCTAGTGATTATGCCCACGGTGGCAGCAGTCCCTGCTACTAACATGAGCGGTTCATTCAGTCGCAGGTTTTCAACCAAGCTCTTAGATTCAGAGCCGACGACACGTTCCATGAGCTGGGGTGTTATCATCATCTTCTCGATAATTTTAGGTAATTTTCCAGCCTTTCCAACTACGTTGCCTACTAGACGGTCAGCACGGGTTGATGCAGGGTCAAGTAATGTTCCCACACCAATTAGTCCACCGGGGTAAGCCTCTTCAATGCTATTTCCACTGCCTGAAAGCAAACTGGTGATTTTGGCTTTTATTGGTTCAAAACCCTTGTCGGTTTTTTGACCAGGAGAGATTTCGATATCGTCCCCAACTTTCAGTTTACCTTGAACAATGGAACCTCCAACGACCCCTCCACGTAGATCGGGTGGCAAGCTCCCTGGTTTGTTTATATCAAAGGAACGAGCGACAAACATCTTTGGAGGTGCTTCAGCATCTCTTTCAGGGGTTGGAATAATTTGTTCTATGGCTTGAATAAGTATGTCGGAGTTTGCTCCAAAGACCGCTGAAAAGGGAATGATTGGTGCACCTTCTGCAACCGTACCTTTAACGAAGTCCTTGATCTGTTGGTAGTGTTCCAGTGCTTCTTCCTTGGAAACCAGTTCTATCTTGTTCTGGATAATTATCAGGTTCTTTACTCCAACTATTTGCAGTGCATGTAGATGCTCAGAGGTCTGAGGCATGGGACAGGGTTCGTTGGCAGCAATAACTAGAATTGCTCCATCCATTAGACTTGCACCACTAAGACATGTTGCCATTAGTGATTCGTGACCAGGACTGTCAACAAAAGAGATCTCACGTAAAGTTTCGAGTTTGCCATCACATTTGGGACATTTTCCATCCTTGGCAAGATGAGAGGTTGTGTATCCCTCAGGTTCGGGACACTTTGTACACTTCATCAAGACTGTAGCTGCATATCCAAGTCGTATTGAGATTCCTCTACGAACCTCATCTGAGTGGCGGTCGGTCCACTCTCCAGTAATATAACTTACCATTGTTGTTTTTCCGTGGTCAACATGACCTAATGCACCAATGCTAATTTCGGATTGTCCCTGAAACTTTGTCACCTGATAATCACTTCCAATTGTCCCTTGTCAGTCTAGTTTGAAAGTTCCAATAAGTCCGCATATGAAGTCTTCGTTATGAGGACATATTTTACCTAAATCGGGAGCTTCCTCTCTTTGGAATAAAATAACGATTGAAGGATACGCACTCGGACTATGCAGCCTTTGTAATGAGTTCTTCAAGGGGAGTAGAACCTTTTTCTTCGATTCTCATGTTAACTTGTGAGATATCTGTGCCAAGTTCTCGCCCACGTACCATTTTGCGTTTGGCGATACCATCTCTTTTTGGTCGGAAACCAGGAGCGCCTCGAATGAGAATGCGTTTCTTTCCGCTTCCATGTACATCAGGTCTGATTGGAAAACCAGATGTGTCACTTCCGCCAGTGATTTTTAGTTTGTAGCCAGGTAGTCCTAAGACATCGCCTTCAACAATTGTGCCTACTGTTTTTCCAACAAGTGCGTTGGTCTTGGCATCATCAAGCTCGTACTGGATGGCCTTTGCTGTTTCTGGATCGCTGATTACTAGTTTGAAAGGCATTATTGTCTAGCCTACCTAAGATTGTTTATGTCATCCGGGGTCCGGACAACAGCGGTAGCGACTAGACTTCACTTTATGAAGATTGTGTTCTAGCGCAGTTGTGTGATATGTTTTGTACGGTTTTTCAACCTTAGCCGGCTACATAAGCATTATAACATTCTCGGGAATCGCTCACACTAACATACACGGTGAAGACCATGGAAGTCCTCGATGCAATCCTCATAATCGTTGTAATTTACGTTCTTGTGTACATTATTGGTCAAGCTATTGGTGTTGACAAGTTAGCGGAGAAGGGTATTGATGTTAGTGTCCCGTTTTTCTGCATGTGGAAAACAGAGCGATTGAACGCATTCCTAACACGGATGGGAAAGAAATTCCCGAAGGCGTTCTTCAATCTGGGAATCATTGTTGCCTTTGGAGGAATGATTGTTGGATTCTGGATGTTCGGTGATAACCTTCTGAAGTTCTTCATCGCTCCTGAGCAAGCTGGAGGTATTGTTCCAATTATCCCCGGTGTAACCATTACTGGACTTCCTCTTGTCTACATGCTCATTGGTCTTGCAATCACATTAGTAGTTCATGAGTTCGCACACGGACTTGCCTCATCAAAGGATGGCATCCCGATTAAGGGCTCTGGGCTTGTGTTCATGCTTGTGCTCTTTGGTGGCTTTGTAGAACCCGATGAGGAAATCTTCGAAACTGAAGCCTCACCGCAGGCACGAATGCGACTTCTTGCAGCTGGATCTTATGCTAATCTCATCTGGGCAGCATTTTTCCTTGTAATCATGCTGAATATGGGATCAATATTGGGCGTTGGATTTAATGCACCAGATGGAGCGTACGTATACGGTGTCCAAGGAGGCTCTCCAGCGGAAGACACTATTGCAATTGGCGATGTGATTATTGGTTTGAATGATACAGACATCAACACTTGGTATGATGTTTCTCTGTTTATGGCCAACACTACAACGGGAGAACAATTAGAGGTCCATACACTTGAAGGGTCGTTTATGTTAACCCTTGGAAATGCAACGGCGGATTCTACGCGGGGGTATATCGGCATAAATGGGGCAGACTATTGGGAAGCGAAACCTGGAGTTGATTTATTCTTTGACTCTATGTTTGCATTTCATTTCCAGCAGATAATGACTTGGACTTTCATAATCCTGTTTTCGGTTGCGCTCTTCAACCTCCTACCTATACCAATGCTGGATGGTGACAAGCTTCTATCGAATGCACTAAGTCTGAAGATCAAAGATGAGAAGAAAATCAAGTACATCATGTGGCCTGCACGAATAGCAGCCCTTCTGATCGTCATTCTTAGTATTGCATTGACTTTCCTGACTGGAAAGTCCCTATTCTAGAACATGAATTGGTCCGATTATACGTCGGATCACTTCTCAAGAGAATCGAAAATCTGTCCGTTTTCTAAATGTGGGTATAAAAGAAAGGAAGATACTTGGAGGATTTACTCGAATTGCAAGAACCTCTATGACCCACATGAAAGCCATACTCTCAAAATCTCTTGACCAGTTTCACTTTTCTCATTACAAGAATTGTACGAGTTCATAAGGTACATTCAGATACAGCATAATATGAAAGGACTAGGTCTGTGGACTAGAACAGCTACTCGTAGAGTAACTAATCGACGTGCACGTCCGAAAGCCCAATGGAGGATTTCGAAGAAATCGGCAAAAGGGAAGTCCTTAC
>JARGGA010000170.1 GCA_029210805.1 Candidatus Thorarchaeota archaeon | reverse complement strand
ACATCGTGCACAAAGGAAGAGATCCTGCTCATACTTGGAAAGGTGTTTGAATTCCATCTTACTCAAACCCCCTGAATGTACCTGGCGCAAAAATTCCATCTGGGTCA
The DNA here is from genome assembly GCA_029210805.1 of Candidatus Thorarchaeota archaeon. Lineage (GTDB taxonomy): Archaea > Asgardarchaeota > Thorarchaeia > Thorarchaeales > Thorarchaeaceae > MP5-2226. Next base: position 6,765 of record JARGGA010000170.1, on the reverse strand, counting down.
AGTGCTTTCTTTATTTTCCAGTAGGTTTCCAGAAATTCCTTGTTCGTTATAGGAAGTGTTCTGTTTTCCCAGAGAAGCCCATTCCAATATGGACAACCTCCTGTGTCAAGAATTGCATCTAGGAGTTCATTCCATGCTGTTTCTGCAAGTTCCATCTTATCTTGACTTGGTGGGAATAGAGTTATCCATCCTGTTGCGTATGCTCTTTCCGCACCTAAACAGCTCGCTATCCATTTGATTCCATTATCAAGAAGCTCGTATTTCTTGAAGATCTCCCAAGCTCGCTTCATTATATCAGGAATGCGGGTTATTGGTCTAAGATGACATGTGTTTAACCAGAAGCCATTGTTATAGAGTGGCTGCACCAAATTGAATAACTCTCCCCAATGCATTTGAGACGCGAAGTTGCCAAGATCCTTTCCTCCATGTTCCAGAGCGATTTCTCTGACTATCTCCATTTTTCGATTGGCCAGTTGCTCATCTGTTTCTTGAACAATAGATGCAAACATAGCATGGATTTCCTTGTGATTATCCAAGAATCCTGGGAAGAATGTGTCAGTGGATTGACGGTCTGCAAGTAGATTGAGTTCTTCTGTGAGACCTCTCTTCTGCACTCTAAGAAATGCGGCGGTCGCTGCTTCTAGAGTTTTGAAACCAAAGTCCCCGTATGTAATGAACTCTGCCTTAGGATAAATCTTCAGAGTGACTTTCGTCTTCACTCCTAACGTTCCTTGGTCTCCAAGAAATATTCCTGTCAAGTCATTGTAAGTTGAATACCTTCCAAAAATCTGCGCATCAGGATTCCACCCTGTTCCAGTTTGAAGAACATCTCCATTTGCAAGAACTACTTCAAGTGATACTGTACTCTCTGGTGACGGACCGTATTTCGATGCGGCATACCCAATACTATTGATACTAGTTGAACCTCCGACGGTTCCAACGTTTCCACCGTATGGTCCTCTGAATCCAAGCTTGTATCCTTTATCATCAAGGCGATGGATTAGCTCTGCCCAACGGAGACCTGCTTCAACTGTGACTGTCATAACGTCTTCATCAAGTATTACAATCTTGTCCATCTTAACCATGTCAAGCATGACCGTTCCTTTTCGGCGTGGAAGACATGCTCCGCAGATTCCATTCCTTCCTCCTGCTGCTACCAATGGGGTTTTTGTTTCAGCACAAAGCTTGACGATTGCTTGCACTTCTTCAACGCTCTCAGGCATTACGATAATACCTGGTCTCTCCGCAGTAAGATGACTTGCATCTTTGGTGTATGAAGAAATAATCACTGGATTATCATTAACCCGGTCCTCTCCCACTATTGACAAGATTTTGTCCAATAGAGGATGTGTTCCCAGAGACTTGACTGCTGTCACCGTTGCACCTCGATTTGTCTGGGATTCAATCCTGTATAAGTATTCAACGTTAGCTCACCTAGGGGAAACCCTTTATCAGTAGGACAAGTGCGTTAGCTCTTGAGGTTCACTGATGAAGACGATTGCAGTAGTGCTTGGTCGAGGAGGTCACACTGCACAGACGTTTGCTTTGGTAGACTCGTTAGGTGACTCCTTCAACTATATCTACATCATTGGACTCCTCGACAAACTCACGCCAAAGAAGATTCGAATGCCCGGTAGAGTTCTTCGTGTATTGACCCCTCGGTTGCTTCCCCAAGATTCACGAATTATGTCGGTCATCCGTACAATGACAACACTCCTTCTTTCTTTTATCTACCTCTTCTTGTTCAGACCTAGCGTTGTCATTAGTTGCGGTACGGGGATGACGGTTCCAGTCTTCTATAGTGCACGGACACTCGGAATACCCACCGTATTTATTGAAAGCATGTCTAGAGTTGAATCCCTTTCAAAAACCGGTCGCATGCTTCTTGGGAAAACAACGCTCTTCATGACGCAGTGGAAGAGATTAGCTGACGAAACTCCTGGGGCAATCTATGGAGGTCAGCTCCTTTGATTTTTGTTACCGTCGGAACGGCACATTACGATCCGCTCATTCAGAAGATGGATGAGTTGGTAGGCAGTGGTACCATCGAAGATAAGGTCATAGGGCAAATTGGGCGAGGTATGTACATACCTAAGAATTTCCGCTATTTCCGTTTCCTCAACAATTTGAATACTGCATACGAGAAGGCTTCTGTTGTTGTCAGCACGGGCGGCGCCGGTACTACAATAGAATGTGCAACTAGGGGTCTCCGTTTGGTTGTAGTTGAAAACGCTTCTCTGATGGAAGGCCATCAAGCCCAATTGATTCAGGAGATGTCGAATCGAGGTCATCTAATCTGGTGCAAAGACCTAAGCACTATTTCATCCTCTATTGAAGAAGCCGGATCAAAGGAATTTGCAAAATTCGTGACTGATGAAAATCTGGCTGCAAATGAAATACTCAAACTCATAAGGGTCAAGTAGACCGGGCTGCATGTGTATTGAACCATTTGGCGCCAAAGAAAAACAATGATTTCTGAGGTATTTTCTGATATATGCCCGATTTAATACCCCCGTATGTATAGAGGTATTACCCCCGTAGTGGGCCAGCTAATGTCTGGATTTGATGCGAGGTTTATATTCAGAATCATCGTAGTTCCAGTGGAAGCAGAGGCCAGTAATGATACGGTCTCTGAAACCGCCGAGGTAACCAAACATGAGCTCAAAATCAAAAGCACTCATTCGAACACGAGGAATGGGTCTATCCATCAAGCTCTTCAAATTTGAAGGGCTCTCACTAACCGCTGCTAAACTAGCAAGCACGCTGAAAGATATTCCTTATGCGCCAAAGAAGAAAAGCGATATTGCAAAAGGATTCCAATCAGCTAGTGTCAAAGGCAAGGTTGTAGTAGCTGATTTCGTTTCAGGATTCAGAGTACCTGTGCATGGTTTCGATGCAGCAGGAGAGATGACTCCAGTTCATTATGTCAGTGTTGAACGGTGCACTGCATTCATCAAGCTGGATAAGGGCACAATTGAGATAAGAGGATCTGAGAGAGTTGCTAGAAAATGCGCAAATATGATTGAAGAAGCATCTGGCGCTAAGGTTAGTTCGCTCAATCTTAATGGTGGCACAAAGAAGCTCTATGATGCTGCAGCGGACATTGCCGCAGTACTACTAACTGGTGTTGAGAAGGGGGCTCTAACACAGGCAGAATTCAAGGGTACTGGAATTAAGACCGAAGAGGAAATTGGTCTGTACACAAGAAGGTACAAGGGTTCAATTGCCAGATTCAGAGGAACATTTCCATATCCTAGTGGGGCATTCCTAACCACTGTAATTAATGCCGATGCTGGCTCTCTAATGGTCTATCGTACAGGCGATGGCATTGCAGAGAAAGATGTTGATTACATTGTGGATTTGATGGAGAACGCCGCTGTATAATAATTGAAATTGGATGGGCCCCTCGGTGGGCCTTCCTTTTCTATTTCCTTTTAAATCGAATATATTTTAGGTTGAGAGCCATTCCACCGGTTCTCTCTTCTGGCCAATCACAGTTCTTGTGTTGTCTATGTACCAGCGTGTTTTATCTCGAAAGCGTGGCCAAAAATCGAAGAATAGTTGTGGACTATCTGTTTCCAAAAGAAGAAACCCATTCCACTCTGTTCCCCAAGCGTAGCGGTAATCACCTACGATATTCAGTTCATCTGGCCAATCTTTCTTTGAGAATTCTGACCAGAACTCCTTTGCTTTCCCTGCCTCTTCTGGGGTCATTTTCATAAATCGATAGAATACAATGAATGCGAATGTCAACCTGCGACCACCAACAAAATCATGCGTCGGTGCATTAAAAAGATTGGCTCCATTCAATAAAGTGAAGGGGAATGAATGCAGAAGAGTTTGATATTGTTTGCAGAGAATTCAAACATGGTAAGGTTGCTTATGGATTCCAGTGGAATAAGACAAATCACACTCGAATAGGAAACAGTACTGGAGATGCTGCATCATTATGGGCACATCTCTTGAGTGTCGCGTCAGGAAAAATACCAGAAGACCCCTTTAGAAACCCCTTCTATGTAAGTGCTTCAAAGCTTCATGTGAAGAAAATGTCTAAAGCTGCCAAAGTAAATTTCCGAAAGAAGCTTGAAAGAACAGGAGCCTTGCAAAGCTCAGTAAATCACGACCTAGTTGAAATTTTGCGAAATCTCCATCGCGATCGAAATGACATGTCGTACAAAGCAGATCATGGTATAGTATCTGATTTTCTAAGAACTGACCCCTGCTCTATTGCTATTGAAATTCCTGTGTGGTCGAATCAGTACAATCTATCTGGCCATATTGATTTGATTCGCATTGTAGATGGCGTGATTAATGTGTGCGATTACAAACCAGGAACGTTGGAAACCACCGCAACTCGATTTTTTAATTCGATTCCTCAAATAGCCGCATATGGCGAAATGCTCTCTCATCATCTTGCATCCACATTACGTTCTGCCCTTGAAGCACCTCTTCTTCCAAACGTGCGTTGTTGCATATTTGATACACATTCGTCTTGGCACTTCGGAGCTGAAATGTTTGTGACATTAAACGCCGCAGGTTTAATATCAGGTCTCTAAGACCGGCCGTTAACAAGAACTCTCATGTTGACCTGTTCTTCTATCAATAGAGGTTCAGAACTTGATTTGCTCATCATAACCTGGATCGTAGGTCTCTCTGACACCAACCCTTCTCTGATTCTTGAGAAGTATTGCTCGCTCAAAGTGCCAAACCTATCTAGAGCAGGGTCGACCGGAATCCATCCTATGTCTTCCAAATAGACCTCACACCAAGCATGAGGCTCCGGTTCTGGTCCTCCCCTGAATAGGTGACCCACGACTCTTCTTGAGGGGATCTTCACTGCTCGTGTCAACGCAATGAATAAATCTGCGTGTTCATCACAATCGCCTTCCATTCCTCTTGCAGCTTCTGCGGCTCCCAATCTAACGTCAAGCAAAGTTTTCAGCTTGACTCTCTCTCTAACAACTTGGAGAGCCAATCTCGCATAAGCTTCATCATTTCCACTATTCTCAGCAATTCTCTCAGTAAGCTCCTGCAGAATGGAATCTTCAATCTCCCAATATTTCTGCATAGTGCAGTATGTACCTCTGAGTTTCTGGAGCTCATTTTCAGGTTCTGGAAGGGGTTCCAACAACCAATCTCGAGTTATTGTATCGATTCTCATTATTACTGTTGGAGAGAAACTCTCTCCAGGATTGAGTTCGGGAATCTTGATTATTCCTACCATGTTGCTTTCAGCCTTTTCAAGAACACGGGCTGGTGGAAATACATCCAATCCTTCTACAAATTGATTATCCATGTCTGTAAGTAGATGCCATACCATCTTTGCATCCCGGATCTTTGCTGATCCACGATTTTGGATATTTGCTTGCATCTCTACAAGGAGTCTCAATTTTTTTCAGTCCTCGGCATCAGTTTCTATTGTTTGAACCCAAATCGAGAAGATTTATGTGTTATCGAGATGTTCACATGCTGGCGCTCTCCAAGTAGGTTGTGTTTAGCGAGGTAATCGCATGTCTCGAGATGAGAAAGATTTTCAAAAAGATGACCAGGAATCAGTAGTTGATCAACTCCTGAATGAATTAGGTGTCGATAAAGATATGCGTAAGGAGCTTTTCGACTCTGGGCGTGTTTCGAGTGACCTGCTTAAAGTGGCATCAGCTGAACAAGTAAGAAGAAGGATGGGTATCGAGAGTAGTATAGAGCGACTTCGTGATAGTATGAACCTCCTAGAGCGAAATGCAACTCAAGTTGAAAATGGCATCGACCGAATTGAACGTGACCTTATTCCCGTTATTCTATCATTTCTCGTTTCTTTGAAGGGAAATCTAGTAAGTGTTAGGAATTCTGTTATCGATGAAAGCAAGAAAGGAGCAAAGACTAATCTACACGTCACTTTTGTGAATACAACCCTCAAGAAAGTGATTCAAGATACATTCATGCCAATGGAAGAGCGTTTGAGTAGTGAAATGTCTGCTCCCATTCTTGAGAAGATTCGAGAGATTACTGATAATTTCAAAGATGTACTCAAACTAACTCTTGATGAACTTTCCAACCTTAAGGCAAGCGTAGAGGACTACTCTCAGCGAACAAGTACAGAGTTGGAATTCCTTACCAAAGAACTTAGCATGAAACCTAAGATTGAGGTTCCCAAAAATGTTGAACTCCAATTGTCCGAACTCACTAGAAAGGGTGACACATTACAGAACGAATTAACATTGACACTCCAAAAATTGGAGAACAGAGAAGCTGAGATACTCGCCCTTCAAACGAATCTTGCATCCACCAAAGCTCGCAATGATAGTTTAGAGGACGCATTTGAATCTCTGAAATCTAGACCTACAACCGATACAACCCTAACTACTGAACTGCGTCAAAATATCAAGGCTCTTGAAACGGAGACTGAGCTTCTCCAAAGGAGAATCACTGAAAGCGATGCGACTATCAGTTCACGTGATGACCAAGTTGCAGAAATTCGATCTCAACTTGCTAAGAAGGAATTGGAAAGCGAGGATTATCGAGAGAAGGTAACAAGACTTGAGGCCGAAGCTTCTAGTACTAAAGAGCGTCTAATAGAAATGGATGAGCTGAAAGCGAGAGTGCGTTCCCTTGAATCTGGCGACACGATGCGTGAACTTGAACGCATACGCAGCGAAGTTGATCGACTGACTGCCAGTAACACTAGATTCGTAGCTGACCATAATGCAATGAAGGAAAAGATTGAATATACCGAACAACGCCTTCAAGGTTATCTAGGTCTGATGGATA
>JARGGA010000169.1 GCA_029210805.1 Candidatus Thorarchaeota archaeon | reverse complement strand
TGCTTAGCAATTCGGATGATTCATCCAAGGTGAATCATGCTTTCTTTGATGCACTTCAAAAACAGGAGAATAAAGAAAAAATCTGGGGATACTATTGGCCTCATGCAAAAGAGGTTGATTTTGATTTAGCTGGTAGTGATTTTGTAGCAGGAATAAAATATCATCCAAGCATCAGTCAAACAAGAATTGACAATGCTCCAGATGTACTTAAAGCGGCTAGAGAATACGGAAAGCCACTTCTAATCCATTCTGGCAGAAATCAGATGAGCCGTATCGAATACTTGCTAACTGCTAGAAGGATGGAACCGGATATCACCTATATCGCTGCGCATCTAGGCGGTCTCGCAAACGAACTGATTCTTGCAGCGCTGGATAGGATTGATAGTCTGCCATCCATTGAAAACCTCTACTTAGATACTTCAGGATGCATGAACCCGAAAATCATGCGCAGAGCTATTGATATCATGGGAGAAGATCAGATTCTTTGGGGAACAGACCTTCCATTTTTCAATCACGAGGTTTCGAGATTTGTTCTCAGCAGGACAGGAATAAATGATTCGGTAATGAAGAAGATACTGTATGATAATGTTGTGAAAATTCATAAATAGAATTCATAATTGATAGAGAAAAAAAGGTGGACACCATGCCAAAAGCAAAACCAAAAACTGGAGAAAATGTATTTGTCGCAGACACCGCAGTGATTTATCACGATGTGGAAATTGGAGATAACAGCAAAGTCTTTGATTTTGTTGTGTTGAGAGAAGGAACTCGTATTGGAAAGAACTCAAGTATAGGGAATGGAGTCTGTGGAGAACCTGATATCCAAGTAGGAGATTTCTGCAGTATTAACACTCAATCGCATCTAACTGGCGGTATTGTGATTGAGAATCGAGTGTTTTTTGGTCCGATGGTGACAACCACCAATACAAGAAAGATCAGCTTCGGAAGAGGATATGAGGTTGTAAGAGAAGCGCCTACAATCAAATATGGAGCCAGAATAGGTGGAGGCGCTACAATTCTAGCAGGTGTTACAATCGGAGAGCAAGCGATGATTGGCGCAGGAGCTGTAGTCACTAAAGACGTTCCACCAAGGGAAGTGTGGGTAGGAAACCCTGCAAAGAAACTGCGCGATGTACCAGAGTCGGAGTTGCTTCCCGAGTCATATCGATCATAAAGACAGAGCATACCTGTATACTTCATGAATCAGTGATGCCTGATTCTCCCACACATAGTGTTCTTTTGCATGAGCCATAATCTCAGAAGAGGGGATGTTTGGTAAATTTGCAATAATATCAGGAATTTCGCTATAGTCGTCAAAAGGATGAACATAAGGAGCATCCTTGAGGGGTCCATATAGTGAACGTGATACAACTACCTGTAGTCCTGCGCCAAGATATTCATAATGCTTATTGGGATCAGCGTATTCATGAAGAGGGTGAGGGAGCCATGGAGTGAAACCAACTCTATAGGAAGTGAGTTGTATCATCATCTCATGATGTGGCAGGCCCGCAAGATAATCCAGCTCGATAATGTCTCTCAATCCAGTCATATTTCGGTGATCAAGGAAGCGCTTAAGGATGAAGTCATTGCCAACATACACATTTCCTACTCTAGGTGATTTGTCATCAAGAGATTCAAGTTCACTCTTTTGTGGGAAATTCCGTGTTACAGTAACATGTTTCGCATACCTTCGATGATCTCTTGCATTCATATCACTTACCGTAACCACCGGGTAGGCTTCGAGGAGTCTACGTTCCCACCTTGGAATTGCACGAATCAGGGGAATTGCGGCGGTTCGACGGACAATACCCCTTGAGGAATACTTGAAAGTTTGCTTGCTCCAATACTCATGGTCATCGTAAATAGTTGGATAATCAGCACCGAGCATCATAGCCGCGGCAATGATATTATGAGCATGCACGATATCCGGAGAAATCTCATTTATTGTCTTAATCCATTTCCTACGGAATCGAAAATCATTAACTACCATAAACGAGTTCGGAATTGGCACATGATACTTTCGATCGAAGATATTCGAGTTGTAGGAATCTGAGGACTTTCCGCCTAAGAAAACAAGCTCATGCCCGTCCTTCTTCATTGTCAATGCAGTCTTCTCGATTCGCGGATCCGGAAGTCCTGTATGGGATGTGTGCAATATTCGCATTATACCACCAACATGGACTATTCTAGCATTATGTTGTTTTTTATCACGATCTTCGTAGATTTCAAGATTTCAACTATCTTTTCGGAAGCCTTCCCATCACCATAGACAGAGGGATTATTGTTTAGTTTCTTCCCCCACATCATATTGGCTTTTGATACGATATCGGATGATGATACGGATGAGAGAATATTAGCACCAGCTTCAAGAGTTTCAACCCATTCAGTATTATCACGTATGGTTACGCAGGGTGTGTTAAGAAGATACGCTTCCTTTTGTAATCCTCCTGAATCGGTCAACAATAAGGAAGCCTTACTAACCAAGGACATCATCGAACTATAAGGAAGGGGTTTCAGAATTATTACATTATCACCTAGTTCAAGGCCATGGTCATCTAATTGCTTCTTGGTTCTAGGATGCATAGGAAATAGAATGGTTTTTCCAAGAGATTTGAAACCCTCAATCGCGGATGAAAGCTTTTCAATATAATCAACGTTCTCACGGCGATGAAAGGTTAGAACAGCAAACTCATCATCAAGTGTGAGTTCGAGGTCTTTGGTTACTTCGAGAAAGAACTCATCTGTGCTGAATTTAGGTAGCAAATCCTTCAAAACATCGTACATTGTGTCCCCAGTTTGGAATATGGTTCCAATAACATGTTCTTCTTCGAGATTTTTTACAGCTTCTTTTGTAGGGGCAAATAGTGCCATAGAGGCATGATCTATCAATCGTCGATTGATTTCTTCTTGCATGACCATGTCGAAGCTTCTCAAGCCAGATTCCAAGTGACACACAGGAATTTCCATTTTGAAACATACAAGAGCAGCAGCAAATGCAGAATTTGTATCTCCCGGAACAATGGCAAAATCTGGTCCTATTTCTTCAAGTATAGGAGCTAGTTTTAAAATAATTTCGTAAGTCTGATACGTGTTAGAACCACTCCCAATTTCCAGATTGTAGTCAGGGGATTTTATTTGAAATTCTTCTACAAACTGGTCTGCAAGCTCGTAATCGTAATGTTGTCCAGTATGAATAAAGGAAACTTCAGCACCTGCCTTCTGAAGTGCATTGAGAAGAGGTGCAGATTTAATAATCTGAGGCCGAGTTCCAGTGATTAGTGCCAATTTCATTTATTGTAGTGCCACCTTGCTAGCCAGCTTAGAATTCGCAGGTTTATTGAAACTTGCGGTACAAAAAACGAAACCGGTATGTACACAATCAGCAAAGTCCTACTAAATCACTTGAGAGTTTCATCCTCCAATTCTTCAGAAAAATGACAATATTCAAAGTGCAATATATACTTGCTAAAATGAGAATTCCGGAAGAACTTGCCAGAAGAGTGTGAATAACTGTGAAACTTCTAATGATATCGAATCCAGGGAGCATACATACACGTAATTGGTCAGAAGGTTTGCAAAAAAGTGGTATTGATGTCATTGTAGCATATGTCAAAGAATGGATGAGAGATGCGAAGCATTTTCAAAAGGAACTAAATGCTGAGATTATTCTTTTTGATTCTCCATCAAAATCCAATCTCATAAAGTCAGCGTTTGGAAATTTTAGGATAAATCCACTATTGAGAGATTTGAAGAACAAGACAAAGATCCATCAAGAATTGGAAATAATTGGAAAGGAGCTTGGCCAGGTCATTAAAAATCGAGAGATAGATTATGTCCATGCTCATGGCGTTGCAACATCAGCATTACTTGCTTATTCAAGTGGTTTTGAGAAATACGGTGTGACTGCTTGGGGATCCGATATTTACATCGCACCAGAAAAATATCCGTATCTAAAGGGGCTGATTAGCAATGCGGTTTCACATGCAAGCATCATACATGTTGAAAGCGAATTATCAGCTTCAAGAATAAAAGAATTGGCACATATTGATGAAGACAAGTTGTTTGTTAGTACTTGGGGTGTAGATGTAGATGCGTTTACTCCAGATGGACAAGTGATGGACAATCACTATGCAAGCCAAATACAAGACAAAAGAGTATTACTCAGTTTTAGAGCTTTGGAGCCTCTCTATCAGATAGGCTCCATAATTGATGCTTACAAAGAAATTTCTGAAGAATTTCACGATATTGTTTTGGTTATCGGAAGCAACGGGTCTGAAAAGGATAGATTGCTCAAGAAGGTTGCAGATATGGAACTTGAAGAAAGAGTAATTTTCACAGGATTCGTAGAAACCGATCTAAAGAGATCTTTGTTATCGAATTCATACTGCTATGTTCAATGTCCAGCATCAGATGGTGTTGCAATAACTGTGATGGAAGCAATGGCATCTGGTCTGCCCATCATATCTTCCAATGTGGGCGAAAATATGATTCTAATAGAAGATGGGCATAATGGAATCTTGGTCAATGAACCATATCAAACAACTCTCGCAAATGCAATGCGAAAACTTCTGAGGAATCCTGAATTGAAAGATGCTATGTCAAATGCGTCTAGACAGCTGGCACTTGCAAAACACAATCGAGGATTCTTTTTTGACAACCTCATGTCCAGAGTAAAGAGTGTATGCAATCATATGGGCAATTAACTTGATTTCCGTGCTTTTGCGACGATAAATATAACAGAGGCCATCCCAGATGGTATTGGCAGATTGGCCATTGCTTTAGGTAGTCGTCGCCAGAGGAAACCATCTATCGATCTTTTTGAAAAACCAATTCCGAGTTTTCTTACGATTTCATATCCGTTACATTCAATGATTTCGCACAAAGCGCTCGACGAAAAACTATGTCGATGGGAATCGATGCGATTTACCGGAGATGAAATGAAAAGCATTCCATTATCAGTAGTGACACGCTTCGCTTCAGAGATTACTTGTGATGGTTCATCAACATGCTTCAATACAGATTCAATGATAACAGATTTGAAACTTCCATCTTTGAATGGTAATTCTTCACCCATCCCCTTTACATCTACAAACCCTCTTGGATAGGGATCTAAGGAAACTGATGAATGGGTCTTACTCTTTGCAGCACCTATGTCTAGTGAGGGTTGCGGAATAGCACCAATAAATGAAATCCATTTCTCATACATCAGTTTCCAGATATATTTTCTATATTCATCCACATCTTTGGTATGTCCCCACTGAATCATGTTTTGATTGTCGAGTTCTGATGTCATTGTGATGCATCCCAATCTTGGTATTCCTGACAAATGAAGTATTCGGGAAGCATTTATCTTCGCAACAGAACCAGCTAACTCACTCAATGACCGAAGATGAGATTGAAAATATTGTTGCGAGGGATAGCATTAGTTCCAATGTTATAACTCAATCAGTTGCAAGGGCATTAAATATCATTGCCGGACTTTTTTCATCCGCACTCCTTGTGAGATCGTTGACTGAAGTCGGAGTTTGGTCAGCTGTACAATATGCGGATTACAAAGTGTTATTGAGTTGGAATCACATCATTTTCGTATTAGTTCTGGTAGGATTGGGCACTCCAATTGTAAAGACAATTTCTGAGTACGCTAATGATAGAAGAGCAATAGGAACTGTATTGACCATATCAATTATCACTATAACGCTAGCATACCTGGCAGTAGCTGTTTCCACGGGACCATTTGGAGAAGCAATCGGTTTCCTAAATGATGCAGATCCAGATGTGGAAAATACAAGAAGGTTACTCTGGCCCATTGTTCTTCTGTCCATGTACCCCACAGCATTAATCCAGGTGATCAAGTCAGGATTTCAGGGCATTCAGAGGATGAAGAAGGTTCTCTATGCAGAAGTAGCATACAACTTAGCGAGGGTTTCGCTTATTCTATTCCTCTTCTTCAATTCTTTGATCAATACTTTCACAGTTCTCATTCTGTTACTTGTTTCTACTCTTATTGCTTGCTTTATTGCTATTGGGCTTCTAGCTAAGGAAATGAGAAAAGAGAATATCAGATTCAATTTGTACAAATGGCGAGAAATTTCTGGCCCACTCTTTAGTTTAGCTGCAGTCTTCATTACACTTAGTTTTGTAGCATCATTCTTCAATTATGCCACCACGCTTTTCGTTGATTTCTACGGAACAGGACTTGATGTTACAAGGTACAATCTTGCTCAGGCTCTAGTGCAGACAATCAGAACTCTCCTATACGCTCCTTTCACAGTATTACTTCCGAATATTGCCGGGCTATATGCGAGACGCGGAGCGGAGGGAATCAAGCCAATCTTCCATGAGAGCAACAGGGTAATCATCCCTTCGATTCTGTTCACATTCATCATTGTAATGATATTCGGAGAAAGTATGCTTGGGGGAATTTTTGGTACGGAAGGCACTGACACGACAGGCGGGGTATCAGCATTTCAGTTCTTGGCAGCTATGTCGGCAGGATTATTCATTATGCCTCTAATGGGAGTATATAGTAATCTCTTGTCAGCATTAGGAAGAATCAGACCATTGATGATCTTGGGTGTTGCCTCAATAATCATCCAAACGATTTGGATAGTGGCGTTACAACCAACCTATGGAGTAATCGTCATTGCGTTTTCGTGGGTTGTTTATGTTCCCTCTTTTGTATTATATCATATATATTGTAAACGCGAACTGGATTTGTATGTACCCAGAAGGTATCTGATTAAGACAGGTATTACAGCTTTGATATTCATACCAATATCAATTGCGACTTTGCTCTTAGCAAACATAATGCTTGATTTATTGTCATTCATCAGCATACTTCAGATTACCACGATATCTTCGGTGGTGCGGCTT
>JARGGA010000168.1 GCA_029210805.1 Candidatus Thorarchaeota archaeon | reverse complement strand
AATTAGGACGAGTAAAACAATATATGACTGGATGTTCATGCCTTTCACGATGAGCGTCGAACTTTCACAACTTGTTGCTCTTGCAACCTATGCAAATGTGTACCTACGGGGAGGAAGTGACACTTTCAACATTGAGAAGGGTATATCCAATCATTGTTACCGTTTTGAATTTCTTGAAAAACCAATAGAGGGAATTGCTGGCTCTTCCAAAGTGATAGCATCGCATGTGTCAGATTGGTTCATTTATCTGAAAACAATAGAAACAAAGAGTGTCAGACTTCATTACGAGTCCACATCATGGGAGGTCCCTGACCACCTCCTAGCAGCTTTCAAAGGTGGAGGTGGTTACTGGCTTATTGAAGTCGAGTTTAGCAGTGGGCGTCACGTCTATTCTAATAGCCCGCAGTTTACTAAGGGTATCTCCACACAACCAGCGAAACGGCCCGTTGTGCATATTGATCGAAATTGTGAATCCTGGGAATCTGTATATCCAACAGTGAATACTGCAAGAATTCAGCTTGATGCAACATTAGAGAAGCTAATAGATTTTGCAGATCGTTATGAACGTACAAAACACTGGGCTGAGAATTTCAGACGGTATAGGTCTCTACTGACGGACTTTGAGCCTGACGTGAATGATGATTTCATACCCTATGGCACATATTCCCTTGAAGCCCATCAGCTTATCCAAGCCGCATTTGCTAGTTGGGTATTTGGGGGAATGGGGTCTTGGAATGACCAAGCGTTCGATGGAGATGATGGTGTTCTGTACGACACTCTAACAAACGATCTCTATTACGCGGTTTGTAGCGCTGTGGGTGCAGGAGTAAATAGTTATCCAGAATGAGCTTGCGGAAAGTGAATGCAATGAAATCACTGCTCTCCATCACTACAGCTCCACTCAATATTCTGGTGGGGAAACGATACACAGATTTGCAAAGCACGGCCAATATTATGAGCCAACTTGGCAAAACTGGACTTGTTGATGGATTTGAGTTTCAAGATCTTGCAGAATGGGATGAGAGGGGTGCTCCAAGAGATGACCGTACAAAGAGTCACCGAAATGGAGAATGGCAAAAATGTGCAAAATTCTCGAATGAGGAGAAGGCAACGAATTTGCTGTCTTCGGGTTTTCCAACTCTATCTATTCATGCCAATCGCGACGTTGGAATTTACCTGTGTTCTGAGAAAGATGATGAGCGGGAGCACGGGAAGAGATTGGTCCATGAATCATATCAACTAGCAGATCTTGTTGGAGCTCGAATTGTAGTTTTTCATTTGTGGGATACTTGGAAAGAGAATTTCAATCCATCTATCCTCCGAGACGATTTGAACCACATCTCTTCAGAGTTTCCTGATATACTTGCTGCAGTAGAAAATGTGCCGACACATCTTGAAGGTAAGACGCCTTTTGATATCGTGCGGAAATTCCCACATATCACACTTGACACAAGATGGGCCGGTATGTATGACGAGTTGGATGCTTTTGAAGATCTAAAGGACCGTATTGTTAATGTTCACCTACGCGGTACTATTGAAGATGGACAATGGGCTTTGCTTAACGCTCCTTATTCATTTGATGACGCTTTGCAACAAGTCATTCATACTTGGGGGTATAGCGGTTTATTCACCTTGGAGCCAGAGGGCGTTAAATCAATTCCTTCTTGGGATGAAATTATATCTGCCATAACAAAGCTCAGGGGTTCGCTTGGTTTGCTCAGCTAATTTCTTTGTTTTCTAGTGGGATTTCTTTCATTTCCTCTTTTGAAATTCCCCGTGATTTTTGCCATGATTAACTGTGCTTCTTTGGCATCCACTTCCGATATCATCGACAAGAATTCTGAAGCACGGTCCTTTCGTAATATCGTTGCCAAGGTATCATTCCAATAGATGCGGATTGCTCCCTTCGATTCCGTCCAAGAATAGGGCTCATCTGCAAGGGGGTATTTCTGTGTCAAGATGCGGGCCTCAAAGATATGGAAATTGAAAACGACCAGTTTGGATTTTCAATTCGAGCGCTTAGCCACCAACCAAACACGTAACTCCCTTGAATTGTATCTTCTCCCCAGAGGATGTCATCATAACTCTCCACACACACTCCCCCTGATCTTCCCTCATGTTCTCTTCTGAATTCCCACATTGCATCATTATCACCAATTTGAAAATTACCATCGAAGGTTTGTAAATTACATTCATACAATCCATACGCAAATTCGATGAAGCTATCCTCACTATCACGGGAAATCAGGTTGAATCGGAGATGAACTAATACTGGTTCGGCTGTTTGCAGGGAAAACCTATAGTACACTGGCGATGGTTCCATAGTATCATCTTCAAACGAAAAGATGTTTTCCTCTGCTGGAAATGCGATAGAGACTAGTCCTGCTGAAGAGATAATAATTATGACAATGAGGATTGCACCCAGTGGGTATTTGCTCCTTGAATTGTCCTTCTCTTGCATAGTTCCTTACACTCCCCACTAATACTTTCTTAGAGATTTGTAGCCTCTTTCAAATTATCTCAAATCTTCAGGTATTTCAACTTTGTACCCAGCATTTGCGTGATATCCCCTCATTTGCATCAATGAATGCCCAATCCATACACATTGAGTTTCTTTGATGGTTTAATTCTTATGAATATTATTTCATCATCTGTTTCGGTATTGAGATTCATTCTAGAGATTCTATTCTGCATGAATGATTCTCTACCTATCGAGTCCTCAAATGGGAGGATGTCTGCTTTTCCCTGAAAGTGTACCACGTTCGCTGGTACAAATCTTAACCAATAGTGCGGGAAGGTCACCATGAATGCAACATTGGGATTCGCTTCAATATACTTGGCTTTCCGATACTCTACTCCAGTTACGATATAGAAATGGAATGGATTCGGTTTTGGGGCAATTGTGTAAATCACTCCAGTTGAGTGTGGTCGTCCCTTAGAGTCAATGGTACTGATTACACCAAAGCTCTTCTTTCTCAACTGCTTCTCAATGTATTCGAATGGTTTCCCAATCACTTGAATCAACTATGTATAGTACACATTGGGAAGCACTTGAGGATTTTCATCTTTCTAAGACGATCCCTTCAGAAACCTGATATATTTTCCAAAATCTCGGATCCGGACATGCAATCCTGGAGTCTTACTCATATACTCTGCATAACCTTCCCCAAATCTCTCAACTAATTCTTTCTCTTCAACTCTAATCCATACACTCAAGGCAAGAAGAATCAAGATGGAAATTGTAATTGAGTATACTGATAATCTAAGGACCATGAGCCCCAATATTAGTAACACTCCGCTAAAATATGTTGGATGTCTAATTACAGAATAAATGTCATTCTCTTGTATCTCGCCCTCTTCAGGAAAGTATAGGTAAACAACGAGCATGTAATCTACTCCGAAAGTCATTATTGCCCGACGCATCGTTAGAAATCCAAAAAGCATCAAGATTCCGCCTAGAACGACTCTTATCACAACATCATATTCTACTGGAATGCTGAGAACATAAAGGAGAGATTTGGAGAACTCAATTGTGATTGGATTCACTGGTGGTCCCGGCGGAAGTGATCTTACTGAAAATAGCAGATGTAGAATGAGTGACATCAGGATGAATACACCCGACGCACCTCTAGGAAAAATTTTCTGATATGCTAACTCTTTATGTTTCGCAATCATTGAATCCTTGTTTCGCCAAAAACTAGTCACACCCAAGACACCAATAATTGCTACAAGTAAACTCCCTGCAATCGGAAGAATTGGTTCAAGGAAAGTTAAGAATTGGATAGTATTCAGAATTCTAGGTAAGATATCAAGGAATAGCATGAAACCCAAACTGAGAGAGGCGATGAATAGCATCAGAAGAGGAATTGCTATAATCTTCCTTCCTCCGAAAGCAGGCATCTTCTCTCTTACTTTATCTAATCCTTTCAAGCTAACTATTCATCTCTCTCCAATATGGGACAAGTTAATTTGAAGGATATGCATGAAAAATAAACATACCGTTTCGAAGTAAAAGAGGTCAATGAGATGAAATTGGAGCCCTTTGCACTTGAACGCAATCAATCATTGTGGGAACATGAAGTTGAGATCAATCTGACTGAAAGTGGAGTTTCACCTGTTACACTCGGAGAATTAATGGATGACCCACGAGCGAGACCTGATCTCTTTGATTTGAAACTCGGATACACTCAAACCAATGGGACAATTGAGTTAAGAGAAAAAATCTCCTCTGACTACAAAGGAACTTCAGCTGCAAATATTCTCGCAACCAATGGAGGCGCAGAAGCTAATTTTGTCGCAGCATGGTACTTGCTTCATGAAAGTGCTGATCGAGATGAGTTAGTTGTTCTTCTTCCCAATTACATGCAACTCTACGGTGTCTGGAAAAACCTTGGAGGCCGTGTAAAACCATTTCATTTGAAGATGACCTCTACTGGTTGGGCACCTGATATCGATGAATTAGAGGCGGCTGTTACAAGAAAAACAGCTGCTGTGGCAATTTGTACGCCAAATAATCCCACAGGCGCTATTCTTGATGAATCACAGTTGAAACAGATTGCTGACATTACCTATGATAGGGATGCATGGTTATTGTCTGATGAGATTTATCGTGGTGCAGAGCTTGAAGGTCCAAAGGCTCCCTCTGCTTTTGATTACAGTCAGAAAGTTATGGTTACTTCTAGCTTATCAAAAGTGTATGGCCTTCCTGGACTTCGCTTAGGTTGGATTGCCACTTCTGATTCGCAGACTGCAGAAGAGATTTGGGCTTACACAGATTATACATCGATTTGCCCCTCGGCTCTTAGCGACTATCTGGGTACAATTGCGTTGAGTGATGATGTGAAAACTCGACTTGAACAACGTGCAAAAGGATTAGTTGGTGCTCATTGGCATATCATGAAGGAATGGTTAGATAAAAACAGTGACCTGATAGACGCAGTGCCTCCAAAAGCCGCAGCTATATGTTTTGCTCGCTATGATTTGGATATTCCTTCTCTGGAATTGACTGCTAAACTCAGAATGGAAAAGGATGTGCTAATCGTGCCTGGAGCTCACTTTGGAATGGAGAACTTCCTGCGAATTGGATTCGGCTACGATGAACAAAAATTGCGAGAGGGCTTGCGGAGGCTTGCAGATCTGCTGAGATCTTTGTCATAATCTGTAATATTCTTACTCCCAACTTCCATTTGGTCCAATAATACCACGTATTTCTTTCATAAAGTAACTAAATACAATCCATATATACCAGTAATGCCTGCTTTATACCCAAAAAGAGTTACAATATTACATATTGTAAGCATATACTAATTAAATGATAGGTTAAGATATACTTGTCTGGATGGTGGACCGCCATGAATGATGATGAAACGCAAGGAAGAAAGTTGGCTTTCAAGTGCTGTGTACCGTCGAACGTGTCAACATGTTCGGATGATAATCTCAGAGTTGCCCTTGTTGGTCTCAAGAATGCCCTGGCCAATGTCACAGTTTGTATGAGGAGGATCGAACGTGAGCTGGAACGAAGAGGCGCGCCTTCTAGTATCCTCGCGGCAATTCGACAGGAAATCCCCGATGACGCCTCTACATCAAGTACAGCTGTTCGCGAAGTAATGAAACAGAGCGCTCCCTAAAAGGGATTAACAAGTTCTATTATCATGTATGAACGTTCTATAACTATATTTTTCATTATGTTCTGTGACTATCTTTTGATATCACAGAGCAGGAGGGAGCTGCTATTTCCACAAAAGAAGAAATCATAGATGCCGTTCAAAAAATGGTTAATAAAATCGAGGAACCGAAGAATTAGAAGCGATTTCAAAATTACGACAAGACTATGTTAATGACGTACAAAGATATTGGTCTAGATGTTACTCTGGTCTTCAAAGATGGTACCGCAACAGTTACTGAAGGAACTCATGGTGCACCTGATATGAAAATCGTTACGGATACAAAAACTATACTTGGAATACTTGATGGTTCACTATCTGCAATGCGATCATTCATGGGCGGCAAGATCAAAGCTGATGGTCCTGCGAGAGACCTCATGAAACTTCAACACCTGCTAAAGGCTTGAATTCAATAGTGTCGCATCATATCCCAGATATCCGCCTCGTCTTCAACTACCTCTTCGGGAAGCTCTACTGGTTGACCTGCTTGAAGAGCCATCAGATAGATCTTGCAACTTCTTTCCAGTAGGATTGAATTGTGCATCGCATCCTTAATGTTCTTTCCAAAACAAAGCGAGCCATGATTAGCGAGCAGTACTCCACTTCTCATATCCAATGCTTTTACAACATTCGTAGCAAGATCCTTTGTTCCAGGCATTGCATATTCTGCAACTCTTATTTCTCCACCCAGGATTGGCACCACTTCATCAATCACTGGTGGGAGTGGTTTTCTCAGTACTGCCAATGCTGATGCAAATAGGCTGTGAGAATGCACGATGGCTTTTGCTTCTTCTCTTGCATTGTATACTCCAAGATGCATGTGCTTTTCTACACTAGGATTCCTATCTCCCTCTATCAGCTCCCCTTGAAGGTCAATAACAACCATTTCATCTGGTGACATAGTCACATACTTAACAGAACTTGGAGTTAGGACCACATGATTGTCTACTCGAATACTTGCATTTCCTGATGATCCTATTACCATATTGAGACTAATCATCTCAAGACAAATTTCCAGAAGTTGCTTCTTCTCTTGATCATACATATCTATTCACACTCATACCAAACTTGTTATCATTTCTTGTAGTATGATTCATATTCCGACGAGCGGTCATCCGATATGAATTCTGCGTTCCATTCCACAATTGCCGCTCCTGCCTTTTCAAAATCATCATACAATCCAGCCCCTACCTCGGCACATATGGATGCACCAAGAAGGCTTCCTTC
>JARGGA010000167.1 GCA_029210805.1 Candidatus Thorarchaeota archaeon | reverse complement strand
CCATAGTTTTTCGTCAGGATTCAAATTCCAAGATAAGTTTCTCATATTTGATGATGGGGTGGAATCACGAATCTTTAAAGCGAGATAATGAATTCGAAGCGCTCTTCGAAGCCTTTGAAGTTTATATGGTGTTGACCAACCCGCGGGAGAGTTTCGATAACCAAATGTATCCATGAGGTCCTTAATCGTATCAATCTCTCGTTTGACTTGCGCTTTTACATCATCAATTTCCCGATCAATTGTAAGTGCCCTGCGATGGTCCATAGTTCATATCCTCTCTATCTAGGGTATGAACTGATAAGATAACGACGAGTATTACTTTGGTATTACTCACTGGTCATTTGATTTTCCTTCGCGATACAGAGCGCCGTTTCATCTTGGTTCCGCATACTTCACATTCGACTAGTTTTGTGTTCTTTGTTGAATTGCCACATGCGGGACATTTCATCATCCATTGAACATCATGAGAGATTTTACCCCTCGGATCAAGGATTTTTACACCAATAAATCGTGCCACATTTAACACAGCTATATCTGTCGAAACAACAGTTACTTCATCGCCATTTCGACTTCGTCTAAAAGCGAGACCTAGAAGATCAATATCCTGAGTGGAGAGCACAGAAATATCCCCAGTTTCAGTTGCAGCCTTTTGGGCTTCTCGTATACAGTGTTCTTGGGCATCTTCAATGGAAAGCCTATCAAGAGATATAAGACTTTCAACTCTCTGGATACTTGGTCTATTTCTTATTTCTTCAATAACAGAAGATGGAGCAACAAATCGTGCATCAGGATTCTTCTGAACCCAATTTGTCAATAGCGCACCAGTGTCAACAAGATAAACACGCATCAGGGTTTCACCTGCATGCGGGGTACAAGACGCGTATTCACGCGGTGATAGTAATTATCTGCTAGCCGAATAAATCGAGTAACACCTTCTGCCTTTCTAATCCAGACAATCTCACCAGCACCAACATCGTATTGGGTTTGTCCATCAATAACCGCTAGACCAGGAGCCGCTGCTTTAACTAGCTCCAATTCGATATTGGCATCATCTGGAATTACTAGCGATTTGAGCTCGAACCTAGGCGGACAAACTGGTACAAAGATCAATCCATGGACATTCGGAGTAAGTATGGAACCTCCTGCTGCTAATGCGTATGCAGAAGATCCCGTTGGTGTTGCAACCATGGTTCCGTCTGCACGGCCGTAATCTACTTGCACTCCATCAACCCTAACGTCGAAGGTTAGAAGCCGTCCAGGCCTTCGTGAAACCACATAGACTTCGTTCAGAGCATCTTCAAATTGCTGGCTTCCAACGCCTGATGCAATATTTACACTTCTTTCAATTATACAATTGTTTTTCAGAATTTCTTTCAGCGTTGGCAAAGCGTTTGTAGTATTGCTCTCTGTCATGAACCCGATTGTTCCTTTGTTCACGCAGAAGAGAGGGGTTTTCCTATTTGGGAGCTGTCCAAGTGTATACAGGATGGTTCCATCGCCACCAATAGTAATTACGAAATCAACATCCATATCGCTAATTTCAACAACTTCGACTTTCTCGTGAACCTTTGGACAGGAGCCTCTATCCCCAAGTACGCGGATATTCTTACCAATTAAATAATCTACCAGAAGAGTTGCGGTTTTTTCAATATCTAATCGACCAGGCTTGCAGACAAGTCCGACCGCTCTTTTCTCCGTCAGAATCTGAGGGTTTGACTCAATCAACTCCAAGCACACCTATTCTCGCCAAGTCATTGTTCCATTTTACTGTTGTTGTTTTCGATAAAGATTCCATAGAAAGAAAAAGTATAATTGGAAGCTCCAGCTGACAATATTAGATTGGTCTGAACAACCAAGCAGTACGGTGATAATATGAGTATCAAAAAGGCGGTTGTAAAAAGCCTGAAACCGGGAAGTTACTTTGTAGTTGATGACGAACCCTGCCGAGTTATTAGTATTGAAAAGTCAAAACCTGGAAAGCACGGAGCGGCGAAAGCCAATATTATGGCCGTGGGTTTCTTTACAGGAAGAAAACGTAATGTTATCACCCAATCGGATAAAATGGTTGATGTGCCCCTAATCGACAAGTTTGGTGCTACAGTAATTGCGGATTTGGGCGAAAGTTTCAGTATGATGCACACTGAAACCTACGAAACCTTTGAGGTTGAGAAAACGGATGACGAGGAAATTGCAAACAAAATTGCAATCAACTCCGAAGTTGAAGTCTGGAACGTCATGGGCAAAATGGTTGTTGTGCGGGTCAAATAGGCGCCGTTCTCAAACCCAATTCAATTTCGAACTCATCATTTATACCTAGGTTAGTAATCTCTTCAATCGCCGGAAGGGATGCTTGAATGGGAACAGTTGATAGACCTGATGAAAATGATGTCAAGATTATCGGTATGCTTCGAGAAAATGCCAGAAGCTCTCTCAGAGACATAGCGAAAATCGTTAACATGAGTCCATCTTCTGTACGCAATAGAATTGAGAAGCTTGTTGAACGAGGGCTCGTCAAACGCTTCACTGTAGATGTTGATTATCGAAAGATGGGATATGATATACAAGTCATTGTTCTAATCACATGTCGTCCAGGAGCTTCTGAAGAGATTTACCATGCTCTGCAATCACTCTCTGAAATCACCAAGGTGTATTGGACTTCTGGACCTACGAATTTTGTATGTATTGTTAGAGTGCAGGATATGACAGAGCTATCTAAGTTTATGACAGGTCAACTAGAGAAGCTTATAGGTGTTGAACGGGTAGAGAGCATGTTCCTAATGCCTGAACCCGATAAAGAAAATGATTGATTTTGACAGTGGTGAATCGGATTCATTTCAAGTACTCTTCTGCTCGATGCAAGCTGAAAATAAATACAAAGAGATTCTATAAAGGCTGGTTGGAGTTTTTTTACTAATCTAGACGAGCTGAGGGCGCTATATGGAATCACTTGAGGCTGCAGCTATTCGCAATTACCTTCGCGACAAACGAATCAAGACACTGCAGAATTTGATGACACTCAATGGAGAATACAATGAGTTTCTCAAAGAACTTCGTGAAAGAAGAGAGATTATCGCTAAGGAAAGAAGTAGAGGACAGATTGGATTAAGAGAATTCTGGGACGCACGAGTGAATCTCGAGGACCAGATTAGAGATATAGAAGAGAAGAGAGATGATGTCGTCAAACAAATTGTAATGATTTTCCCGAAAACAAAATGAAAGATGCGATTAGCTATCTTCAGCTTGCAGTTTCTCAATGCTTCTCAACCGCATTTTTCCGCCATACCAACTCATCCATAATCCATAGGTAATGATACCGGATAGAAGAATGAGAATAATCGATGAGATAACTAAGGAATACATACTAAATTGGAATGAAATGATGACGATTAGAAAGAGGATTAGAAAGATGGGGAGCATTCTGGGAAAATATCGAAAACGCTTCCAATTCAATGCCGCAGTGCATTTCCAAGAACAGGCAACTCCGCCACGTAATCTAGACGTAACTCTCGTTCCACACCAATTGCAAACAGCTTGATCCACTGTACTCGGTTCACCAAACTGCCCATATCTAGGATATTTGCTATCTTGATCCGATTCCATACTAAACAGTCCTATTTCCTGCTAGATATTTCTATGGGACTCAGTGAGCGAGATTTGATAAATAAGGAATACGAATATCCTTCCGGGGTTTCAATTGTGGATAATACCAAATTGTGTGGATTACTTAGAAACATCGTAACAGTTGAATTTCTTATTGCCTTTCTGTGGGGTATATTCGTCACAAATATGTCACCAATCTGGATGCAGTTTGTGTTTTACATAGCAGGAGGTTTATTCCTGATTACCACCGCAATTTGGTTGATTGTTTGTGTGGCAATTCCTTGGTGGAAATCTTAGAGAGAAAAGTGGTGCAGAGGGCGAGATTTGAACTCGCGATTCGGCCAAAGATTGGAAAATCAATCAATGTACACTTAAGTACTAGAAGATTGCATCTAGATTTAGTCATTTGTCTTTAATTGGTAAGTGTAAAGGAGAGGGAGATTGTATTCACAAGCTTGTTACTATTGTAAATGAGAAGGGAATGCTAAATGGTAGCGTTGTTAGTGCCCTTGGACATTTGGGTGATTCTCAAGCTATTCCCCATCTAATTCGATCTCTAAGAGAGAATGAGATTCATCGCAAGTGGAATTCTGCTAAGAATTTTGATTCATACGGCTCAAGTATAACAAATGCGATAGAAAATATTCGGTATATTCAAAAGCTTAGAGATATAACGAATTTGAACTCGTTAGAAATCTCTCTTGGGACTTACTCTCTGTACAAATCTACGAAATCTAGAATATTGAGAAGGGAGTTCTAATTATATTGTTAACATAATTCACCTAAACACTCCATCTTACACAAAATAAAAGGCAGAAACGATGTAACTCTCAATATCCGTGAGTGGGTGGAAGAGTACTTCTGAAATTGGGAACATTGGAACTCCATTCAGGCACCCCCTACGAACGGTAGAATAATGCTTGAATCTGAATCGAGTCATCTTACTCGTTATGAGAGTAATCAGAGAATTTCAACAATACTAAAAAGAATTCACTCTGCAGAGGACTTCACATTTTGGAGTACAGTTAGGTACTTCATCACTATGATTTGTTTGACCAGTTATTCTCCTTTACGAGACAGGGATCTGAATCGTTCATTGTCCTTTGTACAACTTATTCAAGCTGTACTTCCAGGAACGACACTGGATTTGTTATCTTGTACGTGAATAATATTTCGAGCCGCATTCACATCGGCATGAAAGTGCTCATTGCACTTTGAGCAATAGAAGTACTCTCCACCTTTCTTCTCAGAAGTGGAGATTTCATCTTCTACTCGCTTCCCTCTCACCCCACACACGTGACAGGTCTGAGAGGTATAACTGGGATTGACTGTCCAGACACTGTACTTGGAGTGACCAAGGGACTCTCGCATGTATCTGACTGTTTCGATAATCTTTCCCCAGAGGTTCGAGCTCAGATTGTATGACAGGTCCTTTGAACCACCATGAGCCTGAAAACTCCTGAGGTCCTCGAAGAATACTTTCTGTACTAAGTGTTCCTCGCAGAACCAGACAGTCCGAGAGGCAACTATACGGGCAATCTCACGGTCAAGACGACGGACCTTTTTCCACAGGGCGTTTATGTGTCTAAGGTACCTATAGAGGGAGGGGAACCTCTGGTCAATATAAATGATCATTGGGATGTCTATAACAAGTGCGGAAAGAAATCTGATGAAATACGATACCTCAAAGATGAGAAGGAATTTGACAAGGCTCTGACTTTGATAGAAGAGAATCTCGCGCTCTTAGAGGGATTATCTCTTGACAAATTGAAATCCATGACTGAAACTAGTATTCTTGACCAACTTCTAGAGAGAGTAGAAATCCTTACGGATGTTGACTATCAGGGGTCAGTGAGTCCAGCCCTCTTGCTTCAGGACTTGGACAGGATAAATGAACTCTCTCAGTTACTAGAGTCGTGGAAATTGAAGAGCAGTAGCGGAGAGTTCTATCCAAAAGTAAGAAAAGCACTTGATATGAGAGAACGACTGAGGAAGGATGACTATTAGGACTGTTGCAAGAGTCCATGCATAATTGTATTGAGTACAAATCAATTCCAAATTGGATCAACCAGTATAATCTTTGAGAATTTATGCAGACTTTTCCTTATGATATCTCCTTTGGCATAAGCGTTATATCCAAAATTTTTCTTTCGAATTTATACTTGCGGAGGTTGCCAAGCTTGGTCAAAGGCGTAAGGTTCAGATCCTTATCCTGTAGGGGTTCGCGAGTTCAAATCTCGCCCTCCGCACCAATCATTTTTACCAGATATTATTCCCACCATCAGTTATTGATATTGAGAGGTTAACTATACCACTTTTTCATTCTCTTGAGGAATTCATCTCTGGCGGAATCGGTAGTACTATCCTCAGAAGAGCTTGTATCCTCTCTGATAGTGTCAACTTGTTTGGGTGGTGTTGTTGTATTAGCCAACAGGTTTCTCGCAAAGGACTCCCATGTCCCATTGGAATCCTCTGATAATTGAGCATATGCTTCCGAACGAGGTGTAGTTCTCGATGGTGGAGGAACCCAGTTTCCTCACGTTTATTGCTACACTCATTCTCTTTGGTACTTTGAGCTTTGTAAACGCTTTTACCCCCGGATATCTTGGTCCCCTAACAGCTATACCCGTGTACTTGTCGCTTCTTGCAGGGATATTAGCATTCTATGGAGGTCACCTTGCAGAAAAAGAAATAGAAGAGGATAATCGAATCACCCAGAACAATACTTCTAATTCTAATCCAATTAATCTCCTAGATTAGAATCTGTGGTGATTATATAATATCTATACCCATTGTATACTGTGAGAGCGCAGAACTGAGGGCAAAAACGATGCAGGTCTCGAACCGAGGGGCAGTCTAACCATTCCAATCAGTGATGATGCCCCTCCACACCAAACATAGATTTTTCGAATTTCTTCATTTTCAGTTTCTTCAAAGAACTGGTTAATGTCAGAACGAAGTTGTTCGAGAATTTGATTTGCAACAAACACTTCATTGTCTGCAGCGTTATTTTCTTTGGTAATGTCTTCCAATTAAAAAACCTCCATCCACATGAGGAACAAATATTTACAAAATAAAAACCTGCTGGCCTATTTTTCTCTGAATCGGCCATTGGACATAGTGTTCTCATACATGAAGACATTAGCAAATGAACGATATATGTACAAAAATATACATCCGGAGATGTACATAAGTGACCACCTGATGTACATAAGTGGTTTGTGATGTACTTTAGTGCGCAATGTTTAAAAAGGTTTCAAGTTGCAAGCGGATAACCACTTCTGAGGAAGAAAACGGATATGATG
>JARGGA010000166.1 GCA_029210805.1 Candidatus Thorarchaeota archaeon | reverse complement strand
CGGAAACGAGAAGAGAAGTATTAATCCTAGCGCCATTGGTATATATGCAGTTATCAGAGTTCTTCTTCTTCCAATGAAATCTGATACGTAACCTGAGAGAGGTACCCCAATCAACCCTGCAATCGAACTTGCAGTGAAAGTGAGTCCCATCTGCCATGGCTCAATTATTGTTTCAAGGAAAATTCCAAACTGCCATGACCAAATGCTTACGGAGAATTGGCCCACTCCCACAACCAAAGCTAGTCGCCAGAGATTGTTTGTCAATCCGGCGCGTTTTGATTCTGGAAGTGCGGCCATATAATCACCATTTCTGAGAGAAATTAATGTTGCGAAATGTCATCTCCTTAAGTCACTGTCTATCTGGGCTGCAATGTCTGTGGCACACAATGCTTAAAGTGTGGGAATATCGTAGAGGCCCAACCAACAATGTGAGATATTTGCTTTGATAATATTGGAAGACGCTGACCTTAGGCTCAACAGAGCCGTCACATTTGAATGGCTGTATACAAATGGCCTTGGAGGCTATGCGTCTTCTACAATAGTTGGTATGAACACTCGTAGTCATCATGGTTTCTTAGTTTCAGCATTGAATCCCCCAGTCGATAGGTGGATTACCCTATCTCGAGTTGACGAAGTTATTGCAACAGGAGATGAGCCATGCAATCTGGGTACTGAACATACTACCGCTGGAGTCACGCAAAGAGGATACAAGCATATCAATCGCTTCGTACTAAATCCCCTTCCACAGATGTCATATTCCACTGATTGCTTGAACATGCATAAAACAGTCTTCATGGCATATCGTCGCAATATCACTGTGGTAAATTATGAATTCAAAAACACAGAGGAGGCTGTTCTAACTGTCACTCCCTATCAGACCTGTCGTCCAGTAACACGATTAACCCCCAAATTGGATTTCACTCCTCAGTTTGAGCAAATGGATGATCATTCATATCTCTCATTTGATGATAGAGATCGAAGCCCTTGGATGTATGCTTATACCCCAGATGCTGAATTCATGGCTTCTGAGGTTAGGATTGCGGAACCACAGATATACAGAAAAGAGAAGGCGAAGGGACTTCCTAATGAGGAAGAGCTGTACATCCCTGGAGTTTTTCATACAATCCTTGAACCAGGTGAACACTTTCTCAGTTTCCTATTTGCAGTTGGTCAAACCCGAAAACTACTCATGAAGGAACTCGGGCCTCTTGCTAAAGCAACACGCAAAGATTTTGCCAAACTCAGATTTGATGAACTGCAGCGAAGAAATATTCTGAATGACCGTGCATATAGTCTGACTGATCGTACTCGAAATGAAGATATCGAATGGCTTGTCTATAATGCAGACACCTTCATTGTGGATAGAGCTTCAACGAAAAGAAAGTCAGTAATTGCTGGTTATCATGAGTTTGTTGATATTGGATTAGATGCTATGATTGCTCATCCTGGCCTTACTGTTGCGATAGGGCGGTTTAAGGATGCGAGAGAAATACTCCAGACTTATGCTCGACATTCCCGATATGGTTTGATAGCAAATGACTTTCCTGATCGTGGAATCCAACCTGAGTATGATTCAGTAGATGCATCTCTCTGGTTCATCTTGGCAGTGAAGAACTATCTAGATGCAACAAACGATTTTGAGTTTCTCAGGGGTTTGGTCTGGGATACCATGGAATCAATCATTACGGCGTACAGAATCGGAACTAAATTCAATATTCACGAAGACCATGATGGGTTAATCTGCTCAGGGATTGAGGGCGTTGAAGTTTCATGGATGAACGAGCGGGTTGGGAATTGGTGCGCAACCCCGAGAATCGGAAAATGCGTTGAAGTGAATGCATTGTGGTACAACGCCTTGATGGCAATGGGTGATATGTCCCAGATGATGAGCCGTGACCCCTATGAGTATCGAGCAGTTGCATCTTGGATTCGAGAAGCTTTCATTCAAACTTTCTGGGATGAGAAGAATGGATACCTCTATGACCTCGTAACAGATAATGAGAAGGATGATTCTATTAGACCCAATCAGATTTTTGCAGTGAGCTTACCGTATCGAGTATTGGAACCTGAAATGGAGAAGAGCGTTCTCAAAGTAGTTTCAGACGAACTCCTAACACCATATGGGCTGAGAACCTTGTCACCAAAGGATAAACGCTACTATCGGGCACTTACTGGAGGACCAAAAAGTAGGGCTGGCGCAACGCATCAAGGAACTGTACATCCGTGGTTGATTGGTCCTTACATTTCCGCATTTCTTACCGTGATGGGACGAACACCAGATAAGAAAAAGTATGCCGAGCTCGAGTTCTTCTTGCCTGTGCTTAATTCAATAAGGAGCGGTTGCTTAGGAACACTATCCGATATGTTCGATGGATCTAAACCTCATAGAGACAGAGGTGTCGTATCCCGGGCTCGCAGTGTTGCTGAGCTTCTTAGGGTCTATTTCCAGGAGTTCTGAATAACCATTGTATAGTAAGAAAATTCACAGGATATTAGTTCCCACTCCGTTTGCTGTTGGAGCAGTTAACACTTACCTCATAGAAGGAAGTCCATTGACTCTAATTGATACAGGAGTGAAATCAAGTATGGCGAAATCTGCCATGGTTGATGGATTGAACTCAGTGGGGTATGGACTTGAGGATATTGAACAGATTCTATTGACTCATGGCCATGTTGATCATATTGGCCTTGCAGGAACTATTGTTGAAGCTCGAAGTGGAGATATCTCGGTTTGGATACACGAGGATGATGCTATTCGAATTACTGACTACACTGGGTATATAGAAGAACGGATGCATTCCTATGTCGAAATTGCAAAGGAATGCGGAACCCCCTCTGACAGTAGCATTATGGGTTCCCAAAGAGTGTTAGCAGATTATTTCCTGAGATTCGGCGAATCAGTTGAGAATGTTAGTTTGGTTCAAGATGGACAGAAGCTACCATCTGGAGTCGGAGACCTCCAATGCCTTTGGGTTCCCGGACATTCACTTGGTTCAGTATGCTATATCGCACCAGAAGAATCTGTAATGTTTTCAGGCGACCACATTCTTGGAGATATTAGCTCGAATCCAAGCCTTGACTTTGAAGGTTCATTAGGGATCTCAATGCTTCGGTATTTCGATTCGCTTCGAAGGGTTGAGCCATTTCATAAGTTCAAGGTTCTTCCTGGACATCGCGATCCTATCACCAATCTCTCTGAACGAGTGATCGATCTATTTGCAGATTATGATGAGAAGTTGCATCGGGCTGAAAACACATTGACTGAAGAACCAATCTCGATATACGC
Organism: Candidatus Thorarchaeota archaeon; assembly: GCA_029210805.1. GTDB lineage: Archaea > Asgardarchaeota > Thorarchaeia > Thorarchaeales > Thorarchaeaceae > MP5-2226. The sequence continues at coordinate 3,726 of JARGGA010000166.1, read as the reverse complement.
ACTCTCTCGGATTCTTTATGGAGACTACCCTGACGATTCCCTTGTTCTCGCTTTGGCTGAAACAAAAGATATTGTGTTGATACTACAGCAAAACAAGAAAGCAAGGGTGTTAGAGATAGAAAATGTCCTCTATGCCGTGAGAATTGATGGATGAATCATCTAGTCTTATCATCCTACGTCCTTTAATATAGAAATTTCACTAGTTACTACTGCAGTTCACGAGTCTTTTCCATCAGAGGATGTAATGATGGCCCCTTTGATGATATTACAATCACTTTGCCACCAGCAATCAATGTTCGTGGAAATTGTTTGCAGAAAGGTGTTCTTACGTCACCTCCTTGGAGGAAATGAAAAATGAAAAAACAAAACACGCTACTACTGATTTCCTTATTGGTTGTTAGCATGTTCAGCATGCCATATTTGGCAATTGCTCAGACTACTCCTGATCCTCAATTGTATGTATCATGGCGGGTTGTAGATCAGTTTACTGAACATGAAGACGCCGACCAGAATTCGCAATGGGTATTTGGTCCACAACCAGAGGTATTGATTTTGTACGCTGATAACATGTCATCAATAAGTGATAATCGTTATCGGGTCGAAGTTAACATGGACCTATATGTCAACATGACTATTCCAAAATCATTCATGGGCATAGGTAATACTCTCAACACCGTTAGTTTCTGGGGAATTAAGCAAGATACAGGTGGTTCATCCATCTTTGCGCTGGAATACAATGTATCAGCAGATAGATGGACTGAAATCGCGGTTCATTATGAACCAGGGAGTGAAACGCCCGGTTCTGGTGATTTCCTAGAGTTATATGATAACCAATCTGAGTTCAGTTCAGATTCCAACAACTATTACATTGCCTTCAGTATTGAATTTATTGAAGATGTAGGAGATGGTATCTTCTGGACGGGAATGCATGCTGTAGATCAGCTTGGTCGTCCTGTTAGTCCTTCATGGCTTGCAAGACTTGACTCTGGAGCTTTTGAAACTCCCCCAATTGGTCTTGGAACAGATGTAAATGTAGGAAGGTGCGCACTCCCCGACTACTATTATGCAGAGGTAGTGGATGAGTTTGATGAGATTCTTCACTATGTAGATTCATACGATGACTTTACCTTCAAACTTACTGCTAACGAAGCTTTTGGAGAGGCAATGATTCCCTTCTCACCTCTGACTTATGAAGATGAATACGCAAAAGCAGTTTCCTACAATGTTCCTAACGATTTCGATAGGTTTGGAACAGGATGGACACCTGTAGCTGAAGCATTCCCAATGCTAATATTCATCTACAATGGCACTCATGCATACACTTCTGGTGGGTACATGTCAGATGTAACTTGGAAATGGACTCCAGAGATACCGATGTGGGTTCCCACAATCACTTTTGAGTTGAATGACACAGTTGATTGGAGTGAGTTCTATGTTGAAACTGATACATCCATAGAGAACTCAGGAGCTTACATTACGTGGACAGGTCACTATACTAATTCAACCGACATGGATCAAGCTGACCCATATGGTAAGGGTGGCACAATCAACGGTGAACCTTACTTCTGGAAAGTAACGAATTTGGCTGATGAAGCCATGTATGCACGATCTGAGATTCAGAATCTTCATACTGTACAACTCGGATTCGAAGACCTTTTCATGGAAGGATTCGTGAAGATGGATGGCAAGGTTGTTAGAAGAGCGGACCCCGGTGACATTCTCAATGTATCATTGATTGTTCATGCTCCAGTCGGCGAGATTAATGGTACTGTTTTCATTCCGATGAATGAAACCAATGTGCCGATCGATGGCGGATCATCCTTCATTGATATCGCCGGAGCATGGATTACTACCGCAAGGAATAATGTGAGCCTTCAGCTCCATACGAATGGATTTGGTGAAAACGCGACTCATTTCTGGAGAGTTCGTGCAACACACCAGCTAACCATGGACTTGAACACAAATCAAGCCTGGTCCAACTCAAGCGTCGAGGTCTGGCTATCCACTGCTGATAGAACCCACTTCATTGGCTACTATCAAGAGCATGTCAGTGATGTTATCACTGTACTTGACCATAACTTCGTACTCGGAGATGAAACCCATATCAATTTTGATATTGTATTCGAGGATGATGCTCCTGCAATGAAAATAGATGATGTGTCTCTGAAATCCGGAATTGTACAAGCATGGCAACTGAATGTATCTGTGGCAGGTCAAAATAGTTGGACAGTATATCCAAATCCAATGAACTTCACTGACTCCTCTGTGTCAGCAAGAGGAATACAAGAAATCAATAGAAGCAGGATGCTATGGAGTCCCGCACATTTCGTTCTAGGTAATTACTCTCTATGGGAGCCTCAAAGATGGGCAATCACCGATGATGGTGCTATCGACCTAGATGGTAATGTATTTACAACAGAAGACCAGTACTTTGTCAAGAGAACTGGATTCTTCGATAGTTGGGGAAATCTAACTGTTGAAGGAATGTATGTTGGGGTTGCATTCGATCCCTCTCCTGGTAACGCAGGTGATGAATTCTGGTCGGAATCATGGATGGGCGTCGCGACATTAGAGGTTGAATTCAATGCCAATGAAACTTTCTACTGGTATCATGCAAACGATTTCTCTCTACTGAACTCCACGGAAGTTGAGGAGGTTCAGGAAGTAATGTGGGCTGATGTAGCCGGTGATATTCCCTCTCCAGGGTATGATTGGGTTTCATGGCTGTCAAAGAACCGGACAATTGAGCTAAGCGCAATAACCGGGCTTGAAGACAACTATTGGAAATCTTCATGGTTCGCTTGGGGTACTCAACAAGCATTTCAGGTAGCAACTTCTGAATCCAGTAGGACGTGGGCTTCCTTTAAGGCAGAATATGCTGGGTTGTTGATATTCAATGACCTTGACCCTGATGGTGCAGGTCCTCTTGAGCCAAATATGGCTCCTGACTTCGATGTGTCAGAAGGAAATGTTGTTACAGATGAGGTTACGCATGTCGTTCTAATCGATGAAATCGATTCAGTAACATTGAGACGTCCATTTGGTGCAACAAACAACACTGGAGATGTCGTTGTTAATCCTGATACTGAGGTGACTTTTGGGATATCTATCTACAATGTTGAAGTGAGCATCTATCCGTTGCAGGTTGAAAACTCAGACGGACTCCGTGGACCTTGGGCTTTCCGTGAGTCTTATGAAGGTGCATTAGGACTGAATTCTACCAACTTTGACTATTGGATCACTCATGCAACCATCGAAGAGCTGGCTTTTGATATCACCTTCAACATTGATATGGTAGAGTACGACCCAGAGGATGAAGAACGGTGGAACCATGTTGTTGCATTCAAGGTTGACCAGAAGATCGGGAACTGGACTCTTGATGAGTTCGACGATTCCGTTCTTGATGATCGCAGTCTAGCTGTCAACTTCTTCGCTGTTCTTGGAACAGCAACTGCTACGGTATACACAGCAGGTGAGCAACCCGTCATAGATACCAATGGAGGGAGTCTTCAAGCGGATTATTACCAGTTTGGAGCAGCCAATAGTCCATTTGCCAATGTGTCAATGGGCGGTCTCCCATACTACTGGGCTGGAGATGGTTATTCTCTCGAACACATATCTGGTTCATCTACAGCTCCTATTGGAGCTTTTAGCTTGATGTTCGAATCCGAATCTGGTTCCACTATTGCTCGCTTCAAAGTGGATGCATCTATGCTCTTCATGACG
>JARGGA010000165.1 GCA_029210805.1 Candidatus Thorarchaeota archaeon | reverse complement strand
TCATCCAAGATATGTCCAGGTTTGTCCGGGTTTTTAGCAGCTGTTACCAACCCTCTTTTCGTCCTTGAGGGTCAAGTCCCGCTGCTGGCTCATCAAGCATAAGCAAGTCGGGGTAATTCATTTGAGCTTGTGCAATTCCAAGTCATTGCATCTCGCCACCCGAGAAACCCCCTACAGGTCTATCAACCTTGTCTTCTAATCCCACCAGATTGATGAGCTTGTCAACTCTTTGCTCAATCTTCTCTTTTGGTCCCTTGTAGTAAAACCGTGCAGCAAAACGAAGTGTTTCTCTTGCATTCAGTTCTTTGTAGAATTGGGGTTGCTGAACGAGGTACCCAACCCTCTTGCGAATAGAAGTATTATTTTGCACAATGTCTAGTCCAAACATTGACCCATTACCACTTGTGGGTTTTGTCAGTCCGAGCAGAAGTTTGATACAAGTCGTCTTTCCTGCCCCATTGGGTCCAAAGAATGCAAAAAAGGAATTCTTTGGCACAACCAAATCTTGCGAATTTAGCGCTAGGACATCTCCGTAATTCTTAGTCAGTCCGGAGGTTTGAATCACATAGTATTGACTCACTCGGAATCTCTCCGTATCCTTTGCCAAACTTGGGGAAGACAGTTTGAGCAACTAGTATATGTATTCTACGATTTATTTCCTATCCAAGTCCAGTTTCTATAAGACTGATTAGGAGCGAGTGCTAACTTCTGTTGTACGGTTAATTAGAGATTCTTCAGATGAAATTCAAAAAGACCATAATCAAAGCCCTGATTGATGAAGTAGAGTCCGTTCAAGGAGGATATGGAGCGAGCTTTGAAGAAGATGGTCCACCAACGGCAAGCATCAATGCAAAGAAAAGAGGCACGTGGCTGTGGGTGTCAGGTCGCGCTGATTATGAAGGGGCAACATGGGACTATTCAACTGACAGAGCACTAGGGGATCCTTACTCGGCTCATGTGTCGCGTCATTGGATAGGCAAGAGTGAATCAGCTCCATCAATCGTATCCAGTTATGAAGAACTAAACGAGTGGGCATTATTTCATACTCGATATGAATGAGAGTATACTGATGTCGGCGTGTGGGGTGTACATTCAGATCGCTATGTCAATGATGTATCAACAGAAGGTGTCGTGAAGGTCAATGTTGTATCAAATAGAAGATTCCAAGATGTGAGTCCTGCTTCGGAAACTACATTCAATGAAGTGGACTTGAGTATATTCGATTCTTCTAATTTCGAAGATCTAGTGAAGTTACTAGAGGATCCCAATCCATTTGTTCGGGAGGTTTCAGCAAAGTTACTAGGACGGCTTAAAGATGATAGAGCAATATCTCCGCATTTAATTCAAGCAGCAGATGATGAATCAAAGTATGTTCAGAGTTATGCGATAGCTGCACTTGGGTTTCTACGACTTGCACAGTCAATCACGCATGATTCTAAGGAAGGGAAGCAGATTGTCGATCGTTTGATAATCGCCCTCTCTGACGATTATAATCGTGTGCGCTATAATGCCGTTGATGGATTGCGACTCTTCATGGGAAAGACAGCCCTGAATGCCCTAGAGTCTCTTGAAGCGATCGAAGATCCAGAAATGAAGGAACTAGCTGAAAAAGCAATCCAACAAATCAAGTCTAGAGGAGATAAGAAACGGTCTTCGTGGGGACACATTGAACGAGTGCACTATGAACTTCGTGATCCAGAAGTCATAGAGGAACTCATTCTTTTCTTCATGGACGAGAGCGATGAGGTTCAACGAAGCACTCAGAAAGCAATAGGAAAATTTGGAGAACGTGCCTATGGCAGGATGATGGAGCTGCTTCAAGATAATGAACAACACCACCTGATTCGCATGGGTGCTGCTGCGACCTTAGCAGATATCGGTGATAAAAGGGCAACTGATATTCTAATTGAGACTCTCAATGACGAACATGATGAGGTCCGGTGCAATGCAGCATGGGCACTTGCAGAGCTCAAGGACAAACGATCAGTCCCTGCATTGCTCAAGGCAACTAAGGATACAAACTGGCAAGTACGGTTGAATACGGGAGCAGCATTGGGCAAGATAAAAGGGAAAGGAGCATTAGACGCAGTTCTGAAGCTGGTAGAGGATGAACATCCACAAGTAAGAGAAATAGCATCTAGCTACCTAGGGCAGTTCAAGAGTCCACGTGTAATGCCTGCTTTGAAAGCACGACTCAAGGATGAAAATAAAGACGTTCGTGAAATGGCTCGAAGTTGGATGGACCACTTGGAAAAAAAGAAACTGAATAAGTAAGTGAATCACAATTTTCATATACTAGATTAAAAAGCGAATTCTGCACGCAATTGAGAAATTTGTAGATGGAGGAGTTCGGAATTGAGCACAGCAAGCTACGATCCATGTCCGCTCTGCGTAGAATTAGAAGTTGCAAAGCTTCTTTCATCAAGTATAGAATTAGGCATTGAACCAAAGACCCGCGAAGACGTTCTGAATCTCATCCGAATGAGTAATTACTCTTCATTGAATGAAGATATCATATTTATTGAAAGCGTGATTGATGCATATTTGGATGCTGCATAATCAAATCGCTCTCAGAAACAACTGTTTCAATGAATGAAAACTGAGAAAAGAAAGAAGATGCGGCTCGCAAAATGAGCCGCTTTCAATTAGTTGTTTTCGTTGAGTCTAGGATCTTCTCTTCCTACATATCAGAACGATGACCAGCAACACGACAAAACCTGCTGCAGCAATTGCTGCATAGAGAAGCCAGCTAATGTCATCTGGCATAATTGCGCCAACGCGATTGGAATCTGCGGGAATATCTCCCGATGTGATTACGCGCACAGTAAAGAAGTATGACTGCTTCGGTGAAAGACCAGTGACCAGGGTTGTCGTTGTGTCTTGATCAGTGATAGTCTGGAACACAGCACCCTCATCCTGTATGTGTTGAGATACAAGAATCTCGTATTCTTGGAAATCACCGCCCGGATACCTTGTCCAGTTGAGCTCAACTGTACTCCCTGAAAGAATACTGGGAGAGTAGAGATTGACTCCCTGCTCTGAAAGGGTCAAGTTTTCATCAGATATTGTAACTCGGTAGAAATCTTCCTGGCCAGGTACAGTAGTTCCTTCAACTACTTCTGTTTGGAATTCTCCATTCGCATATTGCTGTACCTCCATCCGATAATCACCAGAATCAGTCCCAGTTAATTGCATCTGATATGGAACGTCCTTCATATATGGCATAAGAACTGTTTTCCGACCATCATGCTCTACGCAGATGGCTGGAAATTCGAGATCTGTTATACCATCGTCCCCAACTGAAACTTGCCGACCCATGGGATCGGTAATTGTCAAATCCACTGGACTGAAAATATCTATACCAATCAGAAGATCAAGCAGTGAGGTAAGAATTGTAATGATATCTCCAATGATGCTGTTGTATTCATCTCCGGGAGTATAGTACGAAATTCTTGACCATGATGCATTGTGCTCAGGAGCATCTCCTAGTTTGCTACTTGAGAAGGTTCCATCAGCACCAAGTAGAAGATAGTCAGTAGTGTAGAAATCATCATCAGAATCATAGATTTCCCAGTTGTTATAGAAGTACAATGTGATAGATCCATTAGGATTCAGGTCATAGTCATAGGCATTTACAAAGTGCGCAGATGTTGCTTCAGATCCATCATACCATGGTTGAGTCAATAGGAATACGGCAGGTTCATCTCTTGCCAGTGCCTGAGCAATTTTCTCAAACGCTTCAAGGTTATTTCCGGACCCAAGAACATCAGTTAGCCCGAGGAAAATCTTTAGCCAGTTCAAGAGATGCTCAATATTAAAGAACGCGGCAGAACCACGCCAATAGACGTACTCCTCAATTGCACTCTCAGTGACATCTCCATGAGTCTGTCGGGATATTGTTCTATTGAAATCAGGAGCAGGTAAATCAAAAGCATAATCATATGCCATTGGAATCTTAGACGGATCGAAGTACCACTCCCTAGCGGCTTGTGCCATTCCTGAACAGTATCCCATGAAATCCATATCAAGGGATTCCAAAATCAACATGTCAAGAGATCTAAATAACATGATGTCAAGAATGCTCACTTCACAGGCTGTTTCAATGTCCCCATATAGAAGACTGTGAACCATGTTCTGAAGATTGCGGTCAATCTCGTCTTCTGTTATTATCTTCTCGCCGAAGTAGATTTCACTGTTTGTGAAGTTGAAAGTGTTTCGCCACCCGAAGTCGCGTAGTTGAGTTTCAGCTTCAGTGTACTTCTTCTCCAAATTATAGTGTAGGTCGGCCATCTGCCCAGTGTAGTCACGGTCTCCAAAGTCGACCAACTCACGATATGCGGCTTCTGCTCTGAGAAGTGCTTGTTCCAAAGGATCCACAGAGTTCATTCGCGGAATTCCTTCAAAGGCTGGAATCACAGTTATCGTGAAAAGCCCAATCATTACAAGAGCGCAGATTAAAATTGTCTTTGTTCTCTTCATTGTCATTCCTCCTTATACGAGATTTAGCCTCCGTTTGATATGGTCCGTACCCATTTGTACAGCCACCAGTACTTCTTGGCCTCCGGGAGAACTCAAATCCTCCGTAAAGGATGAGGTTTCTGCCAATAATGTACCCTCTTCAGTCATCGTCACATTCGGACGCCATTCAAAGCCGTATACATTGCCCCTAGCAGCTGTTGCAACTATTTCGAGAATGTAATCGTGATCAGTATCTCCGATGGCTATGTCAGTTATGTCATCACGAAGTTCAGTCGTATTCCAGACCATATCATAGTGATGAGCCGATCGAGCAAAGGTGGAATTCTGTTCAAAGACTGCGAGGTATGGACCAATTCCAGCAATGAGTTCGAACCAGCTATCGCCGTCGGTGTTACCGACATGAATTGCATTGGTAGCATTCACGGTTAGTATCGCATTCCCGTCGGAGTAATCACCTGCTGCTCCTGCTAATATCATTCTAATACCCCAGTCGAATCCGATATAGAGCTCATCAAGTCCATTGATATCATGGTCAGCAACATCAACGCAGTGGGCTCCTTGGTTATAGTCAACATAGTTGTACCGAAGTTTGTAAGGGTCGTCAGCATCGTCTGTGTTTTCAAAGATGACTAGCCAGCCATCCTCGTTATCGATGTTTCCAAATACATCATAGTGCATATCGGATCCAACTACTGCAATATCTTTGAAACCATCCTTATCGAAGTCACCAGTATGTATTGTCTTGACATAGGGAGCACCGCCCTCATGGGAAGTAAGTTCAGCACTCCATACAGCAGTGTAATTGTTATCGCCTACGTTTTCGTAGATCAGAATGAGTTCGTCACCGCCTACAATGATTTCAGGTTTTCCGTCTTTATCAAGATCATTATCAACCGCAACCGCATGGAGATCATGAACGGCTGGAGGTACGTAGTGAGTATAGCCTTGCTGGCCCCAGTCTATCCAGAACTGTTTCCAAACGAGGTCATACATGTTGTCCACCGTATTTTCGAATACAAAAATCTCAACTCCGGAAATAACAATTATCTCTTGCTTCCCATCAAGATCTTGGTCACCGATAGCCATCGACTCAACGTCATCCCAGAATGGATGCACGTTTTTGCCATCACTTCTGAGAGAATAGAAGTCCGGAGACCGCCAGGCTCGACGATACGTGTTATTCGCAACTTGCTCAAAGGTGTAGATGTTCTGATCAAATGAGCCAACGATGACTTCTTCTCTGCCATCCTCATCTGTATCCGCGATTTCTACCGTCATTGACCATTCATCAAATTGCACGCTGTTATCCCAGGAGTCGATAATTTCGAAACCGAAATCACTTCCTTTCTTCTCAACTTCTAACATGTGAACATAAGGATTAGAGGCAACTAGGAACGTATCATGTATGATCTTTGCATGGAATTTGAGGATGTCCGCTTCTCTCATGAGAACTAAGTCAAGGACATCATCGTTATCCAGATCAACCATCTGAGGCTCGATCATGCCTATTTCGGGATGCAAAGGAGTTGCTCGAAGGTCAGGTTCATAGATTCTACGATTCTTTTCCCAGACAGGAACAAGAATCGTTCCTACGTTCTCATAGTATGTTAGCATCGAAGCTTCTGGATCCTGAGTGTCATGAGAAAAGTTCTCCCACCCATGAGACACTGTAATGTCGAAGTCCCAATCAAAATCATAGTCATGGAAACCAACCTTGCCAAATACCATTGCGTCATCTTGATCGTTGTTTATATCTTCGTAATAGCTATCATACCGCGAGAATGAGAAAGAACTACTAGGATTACTGCTATCCTGTTTGAAGAAGTAGAGTTTTTCAGCTCCCACAGTCAAGTCCAAGTCACCGTCATGGTCCATATCATGGAAAGTGAAACGTGGGACTACAGGAGAGGCCTTTACAACTTGGTCTACCCAATAGAATTCGCTGTCTGTATAGACTTCTGTCCAGCGTACCCACTGTTCAAGCGCAGTACCTTCTAAGAAACGGATTTGCATCTCATAGGGACCATCAACATAGATATACCATGTGAGTACAATATCAGGATAGACATCATCATTCACATCAGCAATGGTTATCGAAGCGTGTTGCACTAATCCAAGAGATTCCATAGGTACGTTCACATTCGTATTGAAAAAGCCAGGTTCTATTTCGTAGTCAGGACTTTCGTCATCTCCATTGTTCCTATAATAGAGCAACAAGGGAGATCCGGCGTTTTCAACAATCGCCGCAAGGTCTTCATCGCCATCTAGATCAGAATCAAATAGTGCATAACTTGAGAATTTTTCAAAAGTCGCAACACCGTCACTGATTACAGTACTACTAGTGAGCATGTAGCCACCAGGTCGCCATGTTGGCATTCGTCCGCGACCATCAAGCTGAACAATATCACGAACAGTTGAGTCAAATGTGAACTTCGGCGTATCTGAGTAACTCTCAAAGAGAGTAACCAAACCAAGCCAAGCATCATAGCCAATATCATAGGCAAGAATCTGACCGTCGATTGTTCCCATGATGA
>JARGGA010000164.1 GCA_029210805.1 Candidatus Thorarchaeota archaeon | reverse complement strand
CAGATTCGGCAACCGTTACAGTAGCCTCCGTTGCAAAGGAAATGGGGCTTAATGGGTTATCAGTTGATGCTGCAATGAATGCAACTGACAAATCACGAATGCGTGCTGTTCTCTCAAAAAGAAATCTTCCAAACCCCAAGTACATTAGTGGTCACAATCTAGAAGATGTAACTCGCGAACTTAGAGAACTGAGTTTTCCCCTCGTTATCAAACCAGCGGATAACTCTGCTGGGCGAGGAATCCAAATTCTATACAACGCTGAGAGTATTCCTAACGCATTCGAGAATGCACGAAAGTTTTCGAATAACGGAATTGTTGTACTTGAAGAATTTTTGGATGGAGTGGAGCATACTGTTGAAGGATTCGTCAATGAGGGGGAAGTACATATTTTTGGGGTATCTGACAAAATCAAGATTGAGCCTCCATATTGTGTTGCCACGAATCTCATATATCCTACAAATCTCCCCCGGACGCACTATGATGCTCTAAAAGAACTCAACAAGAAAGTCGTCGATGCCGTAGGAATCGATACAGGTCCAATTCATGCTGAATACATCTCAAATGGAGGTAATATCCGAATTGTGGAAATAGCTGCTCGAACCGGTGGTGGAAAAATCACAAATCCTATCATTGAGCATATTTCAGGGATAGATCCGGTTGAAAAAACAATCAAGATGGCATTGGGGGATGATTTAGATCAGATAGAGCCCGAAATTCAAAGAGGTGCGGTATATCGCTTTTTTAGGCCCACTCCTGGAATATTAAAGAAAATTCATAACATGGATAAGGCGCGGAATATTGAAGGTATCTTGTCTCTTGAAGTGTGGATTAAGCCCGGGGACCGTATATATCCCATGATTGACAGCATGAAACGGATAGGTCACATAGTTGCAGGGTCAGATACAAGAGAGAATGCAATTCGATTTGCAGATTTGGCAGAGGAAACGATAATGTTTGAAATTGAGTGAGATGATTTATCTATGCCTGGGAATATTTACACCAAAATAAACAGACCATCAAAAGAAATCATCGATCTTTTCAAAGAGATTCCTACAGGTATTGCTTCGGACGCTCAAGGAAGAAGCAATACTATGCATGCTGAGATAAAGGGATTGAAGCGGGACTGGAGAATCCTAGGTCCAGCAATTACTGTACGTTGTATGGCTGGTAACAATCTAGCCATTCATCAGGCACTCTATCTTGCAGAACCAGGAGACATTATCGTTGTTGATGGAACAGGGATAACCACCGTTTCACTTTGGGGGACGATAATGACTGAAGTAGCTAGAAGTCGAGATCTTGCGGGCGTAGTTATCGATGGGTCAATACGTGACTTCACAGAGTCGGTAGATCTCAACTTCCCCATTTTCTGCAGAGGTGTAACCCCTAGAGGACCTCACAAGGGTTGGAGTGATGATATCAATGTGCCAATATCCTGTGGGGGAGTTCCGGTTCATCCTGGTGATATAATTCTTGGCGATGGGGACGGGGTTGTTGTTATCCCAAAAGGTATGGCTAAGGACATATCCGAAAAGGCAGAACGTCAAATGAAGAAAGAGAAAGCATGGCTTGAAGAGATTAGAAAAGGGAAGACGACCTTGGAAGCAATAGGTCTTCAGAAAAATGTAGATTGGTTGGGAGTAAATAAACATGAACAAGCCTATGACGATTGACGCACACGCTCATATTTCTGTTTCACGTGAAGCTTTAGATGGTGCATGGTCTTCCTTGGATACTCTTCCTGAAAACCTTCTGGAACAGATGGATATCGGAAATATATCAAAGGCAGTTCTTCTGCCTATAGACCCATTCCTCCCCACGAAATGGGTACAGGATGCGTTTGATGAATATCCTGACCGATTTATTCCTTTTTTCTCGTTTGACTACTCTGGTTCAGAACAGCAAATCATTAGCCGAATCGAAGAACTTGACTCTACTGGGGTATTCAAAGGCGCGAAGTTACATCCCCGGCTTCAGTCTATTGATCTCGGCGATACCAAGCTAACTAGGATATGCACACACATTGCCTCATTTGGTTATCCAATTCTAATGGACTGTCTTCCTTATGGACCACAATTGCTGAAAGATACTCTCCCTCTCAGATATGAGCCATTGTTGAAAGCTGTTCCCCACGGAAATTTCATTTTGGCACATGCTGGAGGAATTCGGTTCATGGACATGATGCTTATGGCTAGAACAAATCCAAATGTATGGATAGATACATCGAGGATTATAGATTATTTTGCTAATTCTCCTTTTTCAGACCAGGTTCTTTTTGCACTTGAGAAAATTGGAGCTGATAAGATAATCTTTGGTTCAGATTTTCCTGAAACATCTCCTGCGAAATCCTACACACTACTAGAGGAATTTCTAGACCCATCAAAAGTATTGTCCGATAATCGGAGCAAAATTATGAATAAAAACATTCTATCTCTGTTGAAACGCTAGGAATCTATCGTACAAAGAAAGATGCCACATAGATAATCTGAAATACTACCTAAAATGCAAAAGGGGAAATCGCTCGGAGAGTATTCACTTGATCCCACTAGCAAGACCTGTTTTTGATAAAGCCGACCTCAAGGCGGTTGAGGAAGTACTCCACTCAGGATGGGTAGCTGGACAAGGGCCTCGTAATGTGGTTCTCTCTGAAAAATTCAGCGAATATCTCGGTGTAAAACATTCCGTACCCATGGTAAACTGTACCGCTGCTTTGCATCTTGCACTTCTATCCCTTGGTATTGGAAAAGATGACGAGGTACTAGTATCGGATTTTACATTTCCTGCTACAGGACATTCTGTTCTTTATGTGGGAGGACAACCCATATTTGTCGATGCCGAATTGGATTCGTATAACCTATCTCTGGAAGATATTGAATCCAAAATCTCAGAACGAACGAAAGCAATAATTGCAGTTCATGCGTTTGGCAATCCTGTTGATATGGATGAATTACTAAAACTCTCCCACGAGTATTGTATTCCTGTGATAGAAGATGCAGCTTGCGCTGCAGGCTCAATCTACCATGGTCATCATGTCGGCACATTTGGAGCAATTGGCTGTTTCTCTCTCCATGCAAGGAAAATATTAACGACTGGTGAAGGTGGGATATTTGTTACAAATGATGATAAATTGGCTACAAAGGCCAAATCTCTAGCTAACTTTGGAATACGTTCTGCCTATCAAAGAGAACAGGGTGATGATTTACTTATCCCCGAATTTGTAGAAGTAGGATACAATTACAAGCTCAGTGACATTGCAGCAGGACTTGCCATATCCCGCCTTGATAAACTGAAAGCTTCTATTGATCGTAGGAATGAAGTTGCAAGAGTGTATGATGATCTGTTTGAGAATACTGATTGTATCCTCGTGCAGCAGACTTTGCAAAACTCAACGCACTCATACCAATCATACGTCGTGACACTGGAAACATCCAAAACGCGTTCTATTGTTTATTCCAAAATGAAGGAGAACGGAATACAAACACAAATTGGCACTTACTCTTCAGTCTGCCAACCTGTTTATGGACGAAATCAGAGTGAATGTCCAAACTCAGTGAAACTATTCAATCAGACACTGGCAATTCCGATTTTCGATACAATTACAGATGATGAAATCCATAAGGTCGCCGCAGCACTAAAGAAGGCGGTTACTGAAATATAAAGGAAGACGTAAATATTGAATCTAACAGGAACGTCCATATTGGTCACGGGTGGCTCTGGTTTTATCGGTAGTCATTTAGTCGATTATATCATTGAGAGAAAACCATCACAAATTGTAGTGTTGGATAACTTCTTTTTAGGAAAGGAAAAGGTTCGAAATCTCACAAGAGCCAAGGAAGCGTTTCCTGAACTTGTTATTATCCCAGAATCTGCCGCAGATCGATACGAAGTAGTCAAAATTCTCAAAGATTATGATATCCGTACAGTATTCAATTTGGCAGTAGTTCCACTTATTGCTTCGTTGATTAAACCTGCTTGGTCCTCTCTTGAGAACATTGATATCGTTCTTTCGGTGTGTGATATGTTGAAGGATGGACTATATGATCATTTGATTCATTTCTCATCATCCGAAGCTTATGGAACTATGGCTATCTATCCAATGAATGAGGACCATCCTCTTCATGCGATGACACCATATGCTGCAAGTAAGGCTGCAGGTGATGCACTTGCTTTGAGCTATTGGAGAACTTTTGATGTCGACGTATCCATTGTACGGCCATTCAACAACTACGGTCCACGCCAGAACGAAGGAAGCTATGCAGGCGTTGTACCGATATTTATCAAGAATATCATGGCAGAGCGACAATCAGAAATTCATGGTGATGGTCTTCAAACAAGAGATTACATCTATGTTGAGGATACCGCGAAACTCGCTTTAGATTTGGTTGAAAGTGGAAAGACAGTTGGAAAGGTTGTTAATATTGCCGTTGGAGAAGAGATAACAATCAACCAAATGTACGACACAATAGCTCAAGAAATGAAGTACGACAAACCCGCTAAACACACGTCTCGAAGAATGGGTGATGTGGATCGACATTGTGGTGATAATCATCTTCTATCAGAAATCATTGGACACCAGAAGTTCACGACGTTTGAAGAGGGAATTAAGAAAACTGTAGATTGGTATAAGCGATATTTCGAGGAATACAAGCTTTATACCGAGTTTGACCCTGGATATTTCTTCACTCAGCGAATGTCTATCACTAAGAGCTAGTAGCCAATGATTATTCTTTTCGCAGACGTCTAGCAACATCCAGAGCCATATCTTCTGTTAGTGAGGCGAGTTTCATTCGTCCAACTTCAGCAATCATTTTGGATACGCTGACGCCGTATCGCCAAGCTGCCCTCTCTATAGTGCTTAGATAACTTGAATGGAGAAGCGAATGGCCTACCCAGACATCACGCGTATTGATTCCTTGAGGTTTTGGCATAATTGGAGTAACATACCTATCAACAAGTTCGAGTAGGTCTAACAACATATCGTGGTATTTAGGATCTTTTTCTGCAAGAATCGCAACTAGTATCTCTGTTTGGGCATTTCCCGCGCTGCGCCCCATACCATTCATCGATGCATCAACAATATCTGCACCCGCCTCCAAGGCTACAAGCGAATTCACTGCAGCAAGGCCTAGGTTGTTATGTCCATGGAACCCAATTTTACAGTCAAGTGAATTCTTGAGATTGGAAATGATAGATCGTACTTCCTCAGGATACATTCCTCCTGCAGAGTCAACAATGTAGACAATATCTGTTCCGAAATCAAGACACAATCTTGCATATTCGACCATCTTTTCTTCTTCAACAATGTAGCTCTTCATTAGATTATTAGTGACTGTCATTCCTAGCGATTGAGCGAACCTGACGTATGGTGCTGCTAAAGCCGCCTGTGTTATATTGGTTCCTATTCTGACAAAGCCCATGCCATACGATGCTGCAATTTCCAGGTCATTCTTTGAACCGATGCCAGGAATAAGAAATGTTCCAAACTCAGCGTTGCGTATCCCTTTCGCCGCTGCCTCAAGATATTCTTCATCGGTACATAATGATACACCATGTTTCAGTCCTCTAGCACCCAATCCCAATCCGTGACCGATTTCAATTTTTTCGAACCCAATTCTATCTAGCTCGCTTACCATCGCAGTGGTAATCACCGAATCAAAACCGAAGTCAATGATGTAGCTTCCATCTCTCAGAGTTACTTCCATTATTTCAAATCTCATTGTTATATCACAGTCCCCCCTTCAAGAAGGTCCAATTTGCTTTGAATTGTTGCAATAAGCCGCTCATACTCTATTGAGTGGAGCGACCGATTAGAATCAATCACACATCGAAGTAATTCTTTATGGTGCTCTTGTGAGATTAGTCCAATCAATTTTAGGAAGTGTGCTTCTTTCAGATTGGGTATTGTTTCAGCAATCCTCAAGTGATATCCTTCTGGCTTCAATTTGATATAAAGATGCATGAGAAAACACTGAAGTCCACTATCTCCATTGGTTTGGATAATTTTTCCTACTTCAACAAGATGCCTGCTCAGGATTTCCTTGTTACTCAGAACCTTAAGAATCGATAGGACCACCTGCTTTTCATTAGCATTTTCTTGCATAAGTTCTACTAGCATATCGGGTTCTGCAATGTGGTCAAGAACTAATCTTGCCCTCCAAACCACATCACCATCTGGATTTGTCAATAGGGGTATCACCGCACGGGATGTAGCCATACCCCCTATCTGTTCAAGCGCCATCTCAATTCCCCATCTTACATTGTGCAGGGCATCACTTTTTGGATCAGCCAGAATACATATTAGTGCAGGAATACAATCTTCTCCCCCCACTCTTTGAATTGCATCAATTACTTCCCATCTTGTCTGTTCGTCAGAGTCCGAAAGCAAGGGGATGAATTCATCGACAGAAGCTCCTGGGCGTGTTGCCAGTGTTTTGATGGTTTCTCGTCGAACATGCACTGATGGGTGCATTAGTAATTCCTTAAGTTCGGATTGGAACCGAATTTGAGATCTTTCGCCAATTAGACGAATCACTGTTTCTAGGAGAATTGAACCCTCCAATTGTAAGAATTCACAAGTCCATTCAGCTACAACATCTTCTTTATTCATAGCTCTCAAAGACTCACCCATCATGAAATAGTCCCCTTGTGACTGGGCTCTCTCTTTGAATTCTTCAATCATTCTTTCACACTTTTCGGATTGGGTTTTTCTCAATATTCGTAGAATGATTTTGTGTGCATTTCTTTGAAAAGGATCTTCAAGAATTTTCTGTAATAATTCACAATTCTCTTCACTGATTAGACCGCTTAGACTGTTACCTGCATTCCACTGAACCTTTCGATTGTTGTCCTGAAGCAATTTTACAAGTGGTATTACAACGCACTCTTTTCCAATTCGTCCAAGTAATATGCAGCTAGTTATTTTCTCCTCATTATTCATCGAGGAAACGGAACTATAAATCAGATGTGATAGAGCCTCGTGAATCTCTTTCTCATTTGCTAATGCAAGAAATTGTCTGGTTCTCTCTTGACCTTTTGCCA
>JARGGA010000163.1 GCA_029210805.1 Candidatus Thorarchaeota archaeon | reverse complement strand
AAAACACCAAGAACCCAGTTAGCATCAACACGAGCCAAAACCACACTTCCAGCTCTGGTCATGACATTCATCATTTTCAGAGACTCTGCATGAATTCTCATTGTGCCTTGGATGGTAGGTAGTGTTTCTTCAGGAAGAGAAAATGAAAGAAATGGATCTCCGTCATTTGTGAATAACGCATATCCACTAACGGAGTCATCATATCTGAGCTTTGTAAGTACACGCTCTAATTCCATACCTGAGGAGCACATCTCCAATGCTACGAATACGGGTTATGCAACCTCATTTGAGCTTAAGTAATTTTGTGCTAGCAGTAGAAAGTGATGATTTTCCTTCAAGAAAACTCAGAACATCCTCGCGGGATGCATGTTCTCCGGTTCCCGTCGAAACATACAATGCGGCTACAGCGTTTGCAAGTATGAGCCGATCTTTTGTGTCTTGATTTGCGAGCAGACCAAAAATGTCCCCTGCAGACCATGCATCACCTGCACCACAAAGTATTCGTGACTCAACAAAAAAAGATGGAACGGAAACAACATTGTCATCCTTTATAGAAGCGGAGAAATGGGGAGTGTGTAAATCAATTTGAACGCCCAATTCAGCAGCAATAAATTGCGCTGTTGATAACCACTTCTGAGGGTCTTTCACGGTATCACGCCATTTCGCATCCTTACCAGTAATAGCCCATGCAAACCAAGCTGATTCATTCTCGTTCAAGCCTAGCACATCCACATATCCGTCAGACACCACCTCTTTTGCCAGCTGTATGATTTTTGCTGGGTCATTAGAAGGGTCACCTGTATCCATGAATGTTAGTGCATCGCCCTTGCTGCGAACATATTCAAAGAGGTCTCTTGCAAGGCTAACAGCTTCGGAATTATGATTAAGATTCTCAAGAACAACCAGTCCACACTCAGAAATTGCTTGAAGGTCTTTTTCTGTCAAGTCATCAAATGTGAAATGAGCTGCAGAGCCACTATCACTTACCATAAGGTTGACTCTGCGTCCCTCATGTTCCACTTCGATAGAAACAGTTGATGAAAGAGCTCCATCTTCATGAACATTTTCAAGACTCACCCCTGGATCCAGTAAGGATTCCAAGAGACGCTTACCATATGTATCAGTTGTCACAATTAGTCGTGGTGTGACACCCAAGGAATGTATGGCGGATGCTACATTCGCAGAATTGCCACCCCGTCGAATAAATTGGGTAGTCCCCATAAGGTTGCCACCACCTTGATGGGCCATGGTTCTGAGCCTATCTATGAACTCCTCAAAAGAACCTGCAATCAGGAAATGGTCAAGGAAGAAGTCTGGTAATATAGCGGCTTGTTTCAGAGGAGGGGGATTTTTCAAGACGTCTAAGAGATGCTTCAAATCCAAAGCTGTCGCCCCAGATGGAGTGAACGCCTACACCTTGTTTAGTGCTGCCTTTACCATTACTGTAAGACGGTCGTCGGCAATACCTGTTTTCTTTGCAACCTTATCAATCTCACAATAGGCTAAATCTTCAATAGATTTAATTCCAGCAGTGATAAGTAGTTCAGCTTCACTTTTCTTGACGGACTTCAAAGCTGTCAAGACGGCAATTGCATCAGAAGCATCGGGTTTCTTGCTTTCTTCAGCCACTAAGGCTTCAACAAAGGCTTCCATTTCAGTGACGTATTGCTTCAATGCTTCAACATTAACTTCATGATGGGTTTTCCTTCGAAGGTCAACCATTAGACCCATATCTCGTGCATCCTTAACTGTTAATTCAGCAGCCTTTAGCTCACCTTGTGTGAAACCGCGTCCTCTCTTCGGGCGTAGGTCTGTTGGAGATTTCACGGATGGTTCGACTCTAATGTTATAGCCCATAGTAATGTCACCTGACTCGGCTCTCACCTTGGGCTTTGCTTATTAGACTTTCGAGATGGCAATGATTGTCATTGGTGACAATGTTGCCCCTTATCTTCGAATTCAGGGTAGAAGACAATAACCGATAGGCATCTTATATCTAGATATATCGATTTGGAGATTTAGCACGTTATGGTCATTAACTAATTGAGAGTTAAGGGCCATCTTGGTGAATTTTGATACTGGAGCATTTCGAATCTCTTGATAAGAAAGGACTCCAATTCATTTTTGTAGGAAAAAAGAAAGGATGGTAGGAATTCTCCTACCTTCAGACCAATCTCTAGTCTTCCCAATCCATTTCTTTGAAGTCGCGCCACTTTTGCCACTGAACAAGTCCACCAATGCCTGCAACCCCTACCAGTGAGGCCATGAATGCAGCCACATTCTGGTAGATATCGAAATTATCTGCAAAGAACCAGAACCATAGAGCGATGGTGATCACCCAAGCAAACACGAGCCCTATCGAGAACCAGCTCTCGGGGCCCTCATCCCTTGCTTGAGTCCATGAGTACCACATTCCAAGAATGATGCCAGAAAATATTGCGAAAGAAATGAGAACTGCTGAAACATTCTGGTATCCTGTGTATGTATCTGCCATAAACCACATCCAAACGATTAGAACAATAAGCCAGAGGAACAGCATACCCACTGTGGCTTTTGGTTGCCTTCCACCCGTAATCCCTCCATCAATGGAGATTTCCATCTTGCCCCACCATGGTGCGATAGTCACAAGTAGCATCAAAAACAGTGATGCAATTACGATAGCGGCAGATTGATAGAAAGTAATACTGTATATAGCAGCAGAGAAATCATTCGCAAAAGGAAGCCAGAGCAAGATAAATATCATCCATACTATAGCCGCAGTACCACTAATCCTCGCTCTTCCAGATTCTCCATGTTTTGGCACCCATAGTAGCATATTCAGTAGACCGACAAATAGTAAGGATGCAATGGCAATTCCAATGTTTTCATAGAATCCAAAACCCGCTGCAAAGAAAACAATCCACACCATCAGAAATATGATCCATCCGATTCCACTAACCGCACTGACCTTGGGACCTCTTCCTTCCACTGAAGGTATCCAGATAAAAACATTCAGAGCACCGATTGACAGTAGAGCAATGAATACAATCGATATATTCTCAAGAATTGTGTAATTACCTGCAAAGAAGAATAACCAGATTACTGTGAATGCGGTCCAAACAAGAAAACTGATTGTAGAAACGTAGTCCTTTCTTTTTGATCTTTGTCTATGTGACCGACGTTGTCTTCTTTTTTGTTTTCCTGTATCAAAGGAATCATCTACATCATTGGATGCATCTCCAATGGTAGATTCATTATCATCAATTGGTTTCATTATGTCAGACCTTTTTTCAATTATCCAGTCAAGGGATCATAATCCAATGACCATTCATAGTATTAGCATATTCAAATCACCACTTATTGCTATATAAAAAGGAATCACAATTAGAGGTCACAATATGTAACTAGCACCTATTAAGCTTTCAAGATGGTAGAGCACCTATTCTTCAACCTTGTTCGCTACGCGTCGAGCCACTGTTATTGATAGCTCTACAACGATAATGCACATCGCAAAAGGAGTAACAAGAAGTAGTGCAGCTCCTGTTTCCATACCCGGCGGAAATCCAAATATCAATACTGACCATGCAACAAACAAGATTACTGTTGCAGAAAAGACCACCCAAAACTTTCTTCGAGAGTCAATTAAAGCTTCATTTTTCCCGTACAATTACGATATCCCCTATTCATACAGCTATTTTTACGCTTAACTAGTTTTTTACAGAACTAGTTGCTTGCTATATCACAGTGATAGTCAGAATTGGCCAGCTACTGGTTCCATTGAGAGGCGAACCATCCAACCTAATTTGTTGATTGTCAGTGATATCTGTCGCCCTAATGTGAAGAGTGACTTGACCAATATTTGAGTAACTAACATATAGCTCCCAAAATACCCATACGTTATCTGCATCAATTTGTTGAATTATCGTTGCATTCGTCCATGTCGAACCATCATCTATTGAGTATTCTACTAGCTTGACACGAGTGCCTCCAAATGCACAACCTCCGACTGTTAGATTTTGATTCACATTGATTGAAACAGATCCCACAGGAAAGAAAATTTTCGAATCAATATCCATGGGTGGTGAGGTATCCCATCCACGATCCTCCCAATAATCTTCTAGAGGTCTATCAATTACTTCTATCTCAGTCACCCATGCAGGCTGCTTAATACCATAATAGCCTGGATTTAGAATTCGCAAAGGAAAGCCTTGAAGGGGAGGGATTTCTACATCATTCATATACAATGCACCAAGTACTCCATTATTTTGTAGTTGTTCCAAAGTGTGTGATGCGTAGTATCCATCTGCAGCTAAATATCGTACTCCAGTTGCATTTTCGTTGAGACCTAATGATTCTAACAGATCAAGTAAATAGAATCCTTTCCACACAGCAGTATCTACTAATTTTCCATCTCTGCCGTTCCCAATACATTCTATGGTAAGAGGTAATTCGGTCAAAGTCAATGATTGTAATTCCTCTAAAGAAAGACTTGTAGGATTATCAATCAATCCTTTAATTTCAAGTCGATAAGTTACCCGGTCGATAACGGGTACCGCTCCTATTCGTGTTACAAAATAGTCTTCGTTCTTAGTGATAAAATCTGGAAATTCCGAACTATCATCATTTGTTGTTAAACCGGGATTTGTAATGACTAACAGTACAACTACAACAAGTGTGACCAAGATTCCCGAGAGTATTGTTTGATTCTTATTCATTATAGTCGGACATAGAATAGCAACTAGTCTTATTTACTCTGAGGCAGCTCCATAATTTCTAAATAAAAGATTTCAACCATTTTCTAGAACTGATCTAGTTTTGTTTGCGTTTTGCTGAATTGTGATTCCATACGATGAAGCTTCTCTTCTTGAACGGGAGTTATCGTTTCAAGAAGCTGAAGCATCTGTAAAGCATTGAATGGAGCATAACCAAAGAAATGGTTGTTGAAATATCCGAAAATGGTATCGGTTTCATTTTGGAGATGTTGTAATCGGGGAGCCCACTCCGACAATTCTTCTAATGAATATCTGTACTTGTACCAAATATCGGCACCATGTCCATGCCATCTGATATACACAAAATCAGTAGTGATTCTAGTGTTTATAGGAAGTTTCGGTTCATCCACAATCACATGTGCAATTTGATGGCTTTCAATCAGGGACCATACTTTGGGGGTCAGCCAACTTTCATGTCGAAACTCGATTGCATAACGATAGGACTCGTCAAGATTGGTGAGGAAGGTTTCTAAATCACTCATCTTATCGATAGCCCAAGGAGGGAGTTGTATTAGCAAGGCAACAAGTTGGGATTTCAAAGGCGCCATCACATTGAAAAATTCTTCAAGTATATCCCCCCCTTCTCCAGATAAATCCAAACGATTGTCATGGGTCACGGCCTGAGGTATTTTTGCAGTGAAGGTGTTCGTAGGGTTGACTCTCTCTGCAAGATGACGAATGAAATTTGGTTTCGGCAATGCATAGAAAGTTGAGTTGATTTCAGCCGTATCGAAATATGTGAGATATTGTTCAAGCAGAGAGGCAGGCGAATGATAGAAGATATTCTTCCAATCATCTTTGTAAGACCAGCCACTTGTTCCAAGATGCAATCCAGATATCATTGACATTGGGTGTGTAAAACCCAAAATCGTTTGTATCTTGTGCTTCAAGAAAAAGAAGCTGCGTGAAACAAAGAACTTCAAAAGGAGGAATCAACAAAGAGTAACTAGAGTGGACAATATGATAGCTGACGATATCAAGGCTGAATTCGAGAATCTCGAAATCCATATGGGTGAATTTAGCGGCAAGAATCTCAAAATGAAGTGTAACGTTGCTTATGAGGATCTCATGCTGGTCATGGATGGGGGAAAGACAGTTGCAAGACTTCATGCACGCAATATCAACAATGTCCATATAGTGAAAAAGGGATTACGAATTGCTGCGATGAATTTCGAGATAAAGGAGGGTGAAGAAGTAAGCGTGGCTACAGGCTCAATATTTTTGGAACTTGGGGATGAAACAGAGGCCTGGTATAAGGAAATATGGAGCTAGATTGGTCATCTAAGCAGGTTTTTAATAGGGTTAATCTTGGTTTTTTGTGCCCACGCGGCAGAGGCTTGACCCTATGTCTGGTAAGATAGAGTATGTCGAACTTCGTATAGTCGATATCCATGGTAGATTGAAAGCTATGATTGTTCCATGTGATCCAGTAGATTCACTTGAGGAACTTCGAAAGGACCCTGTTCTTAAGAATGGCACCAGTGTAGACGGTAGCTCTGTACAGGGACTCTCAAGTGTAGAAGCATCTGACTTGCGAATGGATCCGGATCCTTCTACATTGATTGAGCTTCCCTATATGATTCGAAGAACTGCTGCAGCAATGTGCTTTGTTAGAGAGAAAGGAAGTAAAGGAAACAAAGCGTTCTATCCAACTGACACAAGAGGCGTACTTCATCAAGTCTGCGAGAGTCTTCTCTCTGAAGATATGTCGCTTAAAACGAAAATTGAACCTGAATTCCATTTTGTCACCCCTGAAGGCGCGAAGTTTGATGAGGGAGAGTACGCAGATACGTTCCCTGCAAGTTCAGGAATGGATATTCTTCTAGACATTGCCAGTGCAATTCAGAAGGTTGGGATGATACCTCGAGTTGCTCATCATGAAGTTGGGCAGTCTCAGCAGGAGATTGAGATATCCTTTGAGGATATTAGGAAAATGGGTGACAATCTAATCAATTTTAAGAATCTTGCACGAGCGATTGCTCAAGATGCAGGAATAGACCTCAATTTCATGCCAAAGCCTTTCGAAGGAGCCGCAGGGAGTGGCTTACATTGTCATCTTCAATTATGGAAGGGAGATACGAATCTCTTTGGCAACGAAACGGATGATGGACTATCTGAACTTGCAAAGAACTTCATTGCAGGTCTTTTAGAGCATGCACCGGCAATTACAGCAATTGCAAACCCAACTGTAAACTCATACAAGAGACTTGTACCACATCACGAGGCGCCTGTGTATATTTCTTGGGGTATGATGAATCGAACTGCTCTAGTAAGAGTGCCACTATTTGAAACTAGTACGAAGGCAGCTATAGAACTACGTTCACCAGATCCAATGGCGAATCCGTATCTTTTGTTCGCAG
>JARGGA010000162.1 GCA_029210805.1 Candidatus Thorarchaeota archaeon | reverse complement strand
CCAACTCCCTCGCCACAGCCACAATAGCCTTTGATTTTCCGCGTCTTAAGCTGATCCTCTCGTACTTGCTCCTGAAATGGCTATCGTGTCGTACTGCGATATGTGCTGCCTGAGTCAGTGTTCCTCTCACTCTAGGACTTCCCATTTTGGTGATATGTCCATGATAACAGACATTACCACTCTGACGCACTCTGGGGGCGAGGCCTAACCAGCTGACGAGTTTGTTTGCTGACGGAAATCTCTCAATATCCCCCACTTCACTAGAGAACATCAAGGCTGTGTAGAAATCCATTCCGGGAATGGTCATTAATAGTTGACAGTCTTCGTTATTAACAGCCACAAGGGCTATTGATCGTTCCAAGTCCTTGACCAACTCATTCAGGAACTCTAATTGCTTTGTACAGGTATGAAGAATAAAGTGGTCAGTTTCTGGTAATTCCAGTCCTTTCAACCAGATCATGCCAACCTTCCCGAACATTCTGGTTTCTTTGAATCGTGGAATCTCATGCTTCGCTAAGAGCGCACGCACTCGATTCTTGACCCTCGTACAATCCCTGACGAGGTTCATTCTGACTCGAAGGACCTCGCGGACCTCTCTGACCGAAGATGGAGGAACATAGCACTGAGCCACTAGGTTCGCTCTCAGCAGATCAGCGTGGGTGCTGGCATCCACCTTGTCACTCTTCAACCGAGCCTCGGCTATTGCCTTGGTCTTGAAGGGATTCGAGAGGAGGACCTCAACACCATCTTGCTCAAGTCTCTCATAGAGACGAATCCAGTGGTTTCCAGTACTCTCAACCACTGCCTTGGCAGGTCTTCCATCAACAAGATTGAGAAGTCTATCTGCACCAGACCTATTGTTTGGGAGTTTCATCTGTCCGAGAATAAGACCATTTTTGTCCTTGATACAGACATGACAGAACACCTTGTGAACATCAATTCCGATGAACATCATGACAACCACCTCATACATCGGCTCTACGTAGCATTCTTCCATTCGCTCTCCAGGGAGCATTTTGACAGCCGCTATGTCTGGTCCAATCTTAAATCCGACCTCATACGGGTCAAGGGTTGAAAGGGCGAGCCGAAGCATCACTCCCACATTCTCAAGATGTGGCTTGAGGTTTTTCATATCATCTTAAATCACAATTTAACCAACACATACTCGGTGATCATAGGAATGGAAAAAGGCATGTTCATAGAGAATAGATCTAGGAACACTCGGGGGCCTCGGTACCCACTCATCCGATTTGGAGTCGCGTTGCTAGAGGAGGGTGCCTAGTGTTCGACTTTGGAAACGATGACGCCTTGCGGTTCGTCATTGGACAACCAGTGGCAACAGAGAACGAACTTCTCAACGAGATACTGAACAACTCAGGTGACACCTGAGGACATACTTGAAGTGATGCAGGAGTCTCTGGTACTTGTCAGGCTTGAGCCAGTAGCTAATCCCTTGAACCAAATCATGACGGACCACGAATTCTAGTGCCCGAGCATACCCTCAAGCACTCAACCCTCCTACCACGATTTGCCCTGATGAAGGCCGTTGTTTTTCTATTCTTCTTTAGCTATTGCGGAAGCTTTATCTAAGAAATGCTCGGGAATTCAATTACTCTTGTGATGAGTAGAGAAGGTCTCTTGTGCCTAAAGGCGCGTGGCTGTTCTAGCGAATCTCGTCGCATGGTAAGCTTTAAATCGGGAACTTTTACGGTTCGCGAGCGCATCAATGATGTGTAGGCCCATCCCGTCTAACGGGACGCATCGAGACCAGACAAGCGTAAGGCGTCATTCTCGATGGGTGGGAGTCGAGTGTATTGGCAAGATGCTGTGTTGCTATGGCTATCGTCGCCCGACGACACATAGCAGGCACATGACTAATTTCGTGTGGCATCCATGGTCGATATGCTAGGACTGCAGAGGATGAAGAATTAAGAATACATACACTTAGTGTAAATGTGATCGTACAACTACAAATTATAGAATTGTAGCAATTTTGAATCGTAAGATTCGACTAAATAACTAACAATCCTTGGATTAGAGCAGAATCATTCTGCCAGCGGGTATTATTGTGCCGGCTGCATAAGTAGATCTGCAAATGCTGTACGGTCGCTGGTGGATGACTTGGTTGGCGTGCCGATGAAGGACGTGACAAGCAGCGATATGCTCCGGGTAGTCGCATGAAGACGTTGATCCGGAGATTTCCGAATGAGACTTCTTGGCTAGGGCTAATACCCCTTGTCGTTCCAGTGTCAAAACTGGAATGGGAACGGGGGGAACTGAAACGACGTAGGATTCGCTCCTATATCGCAGGAAGCATCTTAGTACCCCCAGGAAAAGAAAATAATAATGATTCCCCTAGTAATGGCGAACGAACGGGGAACAGGCCAAACTGAATCTCTTGGCGAAGAGTCAAGGGAGATGTGGTGTATGGGTATGGATATTCTAGCCGACGGACCTAAGACGAGGTCCTCTGGAACGAGGCGGCGAAGAGGGTGACACCCCCGTAGTCGCAAAGTCCGGGCTTTTTCCATATTCCTGAGTAGCACGGGTTGGTCTTCTCGTGTGAACGTCGCAGGCGCAATCTGCGAAGCCTAAATACTATGCCAAACCGATAGTAAACTATGTAGCGCGAGCGAAAGTTGAAAAGTGCCGCGGGAGCGGGGTGAAAAGCACCTGAAACCAGCGATCTATACAAAGGATGCTGATTAAAAGAAAAGAGACTCGATGAACGAAAACGGAGTGATCCGTCTGTAGGAGTTGAGTGGATCGAATCAGCATCATCCGTCTTGAAACACGGGCCAGGGAGTTCACGGACGTGGCGAGGATAAGGCAAGAAGCCGTAAACAAAGGGAAACCGACAAGCCCGCAACCTTCGGGTGAGGGGCGGGGTGTGAAAGCGCCCGAAGTCACAGCCGTGACACGAGAAACCAGTCGATCTTGGCGTGGGCAGGGTGAAGCCGGGCGAAAGCTCGGTGGAGGCCCGATAGGGTTCTGACGTGCAACTCGTTCCGTTGACCTGCGCGAAGGGGTAAAAGGCTTATCTAGACTGGTGATTGCTCGTTCTCCGCGAAGTTGGTCGTAGCCAAGCCCCACTAGAGGTACCATGTGGTGTAGAGCACTTTTGGATCGGCTCGGGGGTCGTCAAGACCTTCACCATCCCGAAAACTCCGAAGCTGCATGGACTGAAGAAGGTGGGAGACGGGTGCCCGGGGTAAGCCCGGCAGGCCGAGATGGGGAGAACCGAGAGTATGGTTAAGGTCCCTAAGTGCCGGATAAGTGCGGTGAAGAAGGGCGTCGAGAGCCCAAGACAGTCTGGGGGTGAGCTTAGAGGCAGCTATCCCCGAACGAAAGCGTAACAGCTCACAGACCGAGGCTCTCGGCCTTGAAAATGGACGGGGCTCAATCCGGCCACCGAGACCATACAGCACACGGGTAAAACCGTGTGATCTGGTAGCGGAGCGATCTGGTAGGGCAGAAGTAGGGGCGTGAGCTCCTGTGGACCTTCCAGATTTGATGATCCTGGCTGTAGTAACAGCGAAGCAGGGTGAGAATCCCTGTCACCGAAAGGGAAAGGGTTCTTCGGCGATGCGTCATCAGCCGAAGCTTAGTCGGTCCTAAGTGGCGTCGTAACTCGAGCGTCACGAAAGGGAATCAGGTTAATATTCCTGAACCTTGGAGATACGATTCGCGGCAACGCAAAGCTAGATTCGCGACTCATTTGGACAGGCCAAGTACAGCTCTCGCTGTATTTAACATTATAAACGTGCCAAGTACCGTAATGGTGAGAGGCAGGTGAAAGGTGGAATAGCGGGTGGTCGGACATCCGTTTGGCTGATTCCTGGTGACCATGAAAAACGAGTCTAGAAGAATTCTCCAAGTCCGTACCCAGAACTGACACAGGTTCCCTGGCTGAGAAGGCCAAGGTGTATCCGGGTCACACTTGCCTGAGGGAAATCGGCCAATTAGCAGCGTAACTTCGGGATATGCTGTGCCTGGGTTGGTGCAAGCCTTCCTAGGTCTTAGTAACTAAGAGCATCCAACTGTTTAATACAAACATAGCTGACTGCGAGCGCGTAAGCGTTAGTACAGTCAGTGAATCCTGGTCTGTGCCTGTCTGTTAAAGCTCAGAAATGGGTCGAAGCACAGGTTAACGCCGGGACTAACTATGAGTCTCTTAAGGTAGCCAAATGCCTTGTCGGTTAAATGCCGACGTGCATGAAGGGAGCAATGAGATGTTCACTGTCCCCAGGAAGTACCGGGTGAAGCAACACGATACCGAACAGTGTATGTAGTCCCAATGGGAAGAGAAGTCCCTGCGGAGGTTTACTACGCAGTCTGTCGTTGCCATTTCTGATGTCATACAGAGAATAGTCAGGAGCTTTGAACTACACTCTCCGGGGTGTGGGAATGCGATCGTGTAATACTGACTATGATATTGGGGATGGCTAACCTAAGTCAAGCGAATTTAGGGACACCGGCAGATAGGCAGTTGGGCTGGGGCGGCACAGGGCTGACAAGAGATCAGCCCTGACCAATACTAGACTCAGAGGCGCTGGAAACGTCTCATAGAGATCAAGGGCATAAGTCTGGTTGACAGGATCCCGAAAAGCAACGGATCCTGGGTGGAAACACTGGCCTAGCGAACGTTTACATGCCAATTGTAGGGCGGTAGACATGACAAAAAACTTACCCCAGGGGTAACAGAGTCGTCACGTGCAAGAGTTCATATCGACCACGTGGCTTGCTTCCTCGATGTCGGCTCTTGGTATCCTGGCGTTGCATAAGGCGCCAAGGGTGCGGGTGCTCACCGATTAAAACCGAACGTGAGCTGGGTTTAGACCGTTGCGAGACAGGTTGGTTTCTATCTATTGGGACTGTCGGATGTTTGAGAGCAAGATGTTACCGGTACGAGAGGAACGTAATGTCGCGACCTATGGTGTATCGATTGTCCGAAAGGGCAATGTCGAGTAGCTAAGTCGTAAGGGATAAACGCTGAATGCATCTAAGCGTGAAACCCGCCTTGAAAATAAACATCCACTTAACAGATGATCCCCTCCGAGGGGAGCGTGGGACTGGTGACAGTAACGCGTAGTCTGGAAACGAGGACTCTTGTCGAAGACAAGATAGATAGGACGGGGGTGTAAGTACCAAGCTCCGGCGAGGTATTCAGCTCACCGTTACTAATGTCCGAGGCGAGCAGATCAAAAGTGTAGCTCGCGCAGTACCTAGTGCTGCGTTCCAAGAATTGTTTGTCAACCGTGTATGTATTGTAAACCTTCATCCTCTGCAGGCTATCTTTGTTTTCTTGATAGTTGTCTGAACCATTGGAATCTAGGTTTCTAGTAGCGAATGTCAAAATCGAGTATCCAGATGAGGATGATGCAGGCTTTTCCGTTGGAAATACTGGTGAATATTCAGTAGAGCGTGATTTACCTAGAAGTCCAATTGCGGATGGAATTATTGATAAATTTCGTGATCTGCAGATGAAGAAAGGCATCTGGCAACCCCCTACCAATGATAGAGAGAAACGAATCAAAAAACTACGAGAGGATACATATCAACGCACCAATGATACGCTAGCATCGGATAACAACATTGTGTCATTACAAGCACCTACGGGTTCAGGAAAGACTCTCGCTATGTTATCATATGCTGTTCGTTTGCGTGAAAAAATCAAAAAGGAAAAGGGCTTTGCGCCGCGAATCATCTATGCCTTACCATTCATCTCTATTGCAGAACAGGTAGAGAATATAGTAAGAGACATTTTCGACATCAGGCATAAAGAGAATGACGCACTTCTCACAGTACATCATTCATTGAGCGAACTGAACTGGCATTCTCAAGGAGATGAATACGATCCCAAGAATATTAGATTCTTTATTGACCGGTGGCGTTCTGACATTATCATAACAACCACTGTACGTCTATGTGAAACAATTCTAGGTCCATCAAAGAGAGATTCTATCAGATTCAATAGACTTGCGGGTTCAATAATCTTGATGGATGAGGTACAGTCATTCCCAGTGAAATACTGGGACATCATTGGTGAAACAATAAAGGCCCTCGCAAATAATCTTGGATGTCACATGCTAATTGCAACTGCTACGATGCCTGCCATTATCAGACCAGATGAGATGTATTCAACTAGTGTAGATGGAGGCGGCGTCAATCGATATGAAGTGCAATATCAGTCAAAACGCATCTCACTTGATGAATTCACTCAGGAAGTTATCGCAGAACTACGGGATAAACCATCTTCGAATGTTCTTGTTGTGCTCAACACAAAAGCGGCTGCGGCCTCGGCATACTCTGAGATTCAGAAAGCCATCGACTCGGAAGACGAACTCTATTTCCTTTCAGGCTGGGTGGCTCCAATTCATAGGAAACAAACGATCAACCAGCTCAGAATATCACTGAAATCTGGAAAAAGACGAGTCATCCTGGTATGTACTCAGGTGATTGAGGCAGGTGTTGATGTTTCATTTGATATCGCATTTAGAGACCTAGCCCCACTGGATTCTATAATTCAAGTCGCAGGTCGGTGCAATCGAAGCTGGGAAAAAGAGAAGTTAGGAATTGTAAAGGTCAGATGTGTGTTCAACTCAGAATCCAAACGAGGCTATGCGCAGAGTGTATATGATGAGATCGACCTTGAAATGACCAGAGAGGTTCTGCAAGAACGAGATGGTGAGTCCTATGATGAGGAAAAGCTCAGGGAGAGGTTGAGCCTTTATTTCTCTGAGATTCGCAAAAGAAAGATCACAAATGTCGCACTGAAGCATGCAATATGCTTAGAGTGGGATGATTTGGGAAAAACGTTCAATCTCATAGACCGCGTAGATACTTCCTGCAAGGTCTTGATACAATGCGATGGTCGGTCTGAGTCAATTCTTGATGGAATACGAGATAAATTGAAAGAAAAACGAGTGTGGATTCCATCTGCATTCTACAGATATACTATTGAGTTGAGCAAGAAACAATACGATGCTCTGGAGTTCGAGGTTGAAAGCGTATGGGACCATAATGGACACCTTTTGTTTGGTGTTATCGGTACAGAACCTGATACGAAGCTTTACTCATCCGATACTGGTTTCAAGGTGCCTGAAAACTAACCCTATTTCTAGTTCGATTTATACCTATCTAATCTCACGGCAAACGCAGACGTGGGACTAGTTTCAATC
>JARGGA010000161.1 GCA_029210805.1 Candidatus Thorarchaeota archaeon | reverse complement strand
CACTGAGCCAACAATCTTCTTTGAGTTGGCATATGACACTGCAAAACTAGCAAAAACTGAGGGATTGTACAATACGTTTGTAACGAATGGGTATATGACTACAGAAGCCGTTGAAACCATCGCACCATATCTTGATGCAGCTTCTGTTAATTTCAAAGGAAGTGCTAACAAGGAATTCTACAAGAAATTGATGGATGTTCCAAAGACTGAACCTATCTTCAATAGCATGGAAAGGATGAAGGAGAAGGGCGTTTTCATCGAAATAACGAATCTGATTATTCCGGAAGTTGGAGACAACGAGGATGATACTCGAACCTTATCTGAGTGGGTTGTTGAACATCTAGGACCGCGAACTCCCTTTCATTTCACTTCTTTTTCTCCTACATACAAGATGACCAATTTACCGAGAACTTCTGTTTCGACTCTGGAGCGACACATCAGTATTGCCAAAGAATCTGGTTTAGAATTTGTCTACTCTGGAAATGTACCCGGGCATGATTACGAAAACACGTACTGTCCAAATTGCGGTTTCAAAGCAGTTGAACGTTATTCGGTGTATTTGAAGAATAATAATCTTCGAGAAGATGGCAAATGTCCCAAATGTGGAACTGACCTAGGAATGGCAGGTATACAGTGGATGCGCCTAGGAAAAGGGAAATCAAGATTCCTCTGAGGTCGATCTGATGCATGTTGTTGGAGTTACTTGGAGGGCAAGAAATGATGGGTTTGACTCTGGTCTGACTGTTCGCAATGAATCCAATGAACTTGAACTCCTGAAATTGAAGCGGGATATGCGGATTGCTTGGTCTCTGAAAGGTCCCAAAATGTGCATTGGACGAATATTCACAGATCGCCAACTGGTTCCCTGTCCACTCAATCGCTTGGTTGTGAAAGGCACCAAATGTCATGAATGTTCGGCGCTAGATAGTTTTGAACCTTGTATCCGGTGTACGGGACATCAATGTGGTGCAGATGAGATTCGAAGAGATGCTTGCAGAGAATCAGATTATATTGTTTATCTCGCCGTCTTCAGTGACAGAAGTTTGAAGGTTGGTGTTTCTAGCAAATCGCGAGTAATGACAAGATGGGTTGAACAGGGTGCTGATTTTGCTGGAGTCTTATCGGAATTAAAAGATGGAAAAATGGCAAGACGTCTAGAACACGTTATCGGAAAGCATCCTGCGGTTCTGACAGCTGTTTCCGGATACCGCAAAAAGAATTCCCTACTCGATTCACTTACAATGGAGGACGCATCATCAATCGTTGAAGAATTTCTTTCAAAGCTTCCAGACGATTCTCGTTTTCAGGATGTAGATCTTAAGAATCTTCTACCTTATTATGGTCTTGAGAATTTGGATACTGAACCTTTGTCTTGGCCTGAAGGCAACCGGGGTGTTGCTGGCCAAGAACTTTCAGGAGAAGTCGTTGGAATGAAAGGAGTCTTATTGGTAACTCATATTGGTCACGCATATAGGCTAGTATCTCTAAAAAGGCTAATCGGATATAATCTGGAAGAAGAAATTTCAACAACGGTGAATTCACAATCAGGTTTGTTAGATTTCCTTTGAATAAGCTCAAATATGGGAACGATGGATGGCATATTAACATGAATGAACAAAGCGATGATGCAATGGTTCGCTACATTTCTCTGGTTAGAAAAACAGGCGGTGAGCCCATTATTGGCATCCCGTATAGAGAAATGAGTGTCGATCCAGATCTTATCGCCAGCTTTGTTCTAGCAATCATCATATTTGAAAACCGCCAACTTAAGACATTCACCAAAGAAGGGTACGTTGTTGTTATTGAAGAAGGTCGACATGTCGTCGGGCTGCTTATTGTTGACAAAGTTGGGGACGATGAACCCTACCGTGTAGAATTGAGGAAGATAATTGAAAACTTTGAAAATGAATATGATGCGCAATTGACCAATTGGAAAGGGGACATTCGTCCTTTCCGTGATTTCGCGTTGAGTATCCTTGGCTCATTTCCATATCGGGAACTCGATGGTGAACTGGTACCGCATATTCTTTCTCCCTCTGAAGCGGCTCCAGATCGAAACCAAAACATACCATGGAGTGTAGGTGAAACAGATGCAAAAATTCAAACAGTTGTTGGATTCATAAACGGAAAAAGAACGATAAATGAAATAATCACATCTACTGATTTTCCAGAGCGCGAAGGAGTTGCGATTTTCTCAATGTTGGACCGCTATAAATGGATTCGATTAGAGAAGAAACTTGGCCCGACTTCATATCTTCGGAAATTGTCAGACCCACCAATGTATCTGATAGGCGCTTATGGGGATCAATTAACAGAAATTGTAGGGAACTTTGATGGAATTAAGAATCTCACTGAAGTATGTGAAGCGCTTTCGTATACTATTGAGGTTGTTACTACTATCGCTCGAACTCTCATTGACGCTGGAGTGTTAGGATATGTTGAATCAAATTAAGCGTAATCCTTATAGAATAGATTGTTGCTCATACAATCCTTCTTTACTCTGGGGAATGAGGTATGTTAACAGAAGAGAGGTGGAGTACATTGTCAATTGACGTTTCCAAAGTACGTTACATCTCTCTCATACGTTTTGAGGGTGGAGAATCACTACTAAATCTCCCCTATGCAGAATTAACAGTTGATCCTGACCTCATTGCTGGTTTTGTTACGGCTGTTATTATTTTTGCAAAGACTCCAATACGGACAATTAGGAAGGCGGCTTATGACATTCTTATTGAGGTCGGAAAGACCACTCTGGTTCTCTTGGTTGTAGATCCGATTCCTGATGAAACTCCTTATCGAACAAAGCTTCAAAGAATTATAAATCAAGTGGAGGAAGAACACGGGAAGAAACTCGAAAGTTTCGAAGGTGATGTTCGAGGATTCAGAGAATTTGCTATATCAGTTCTGAAAGAATTCCCTTACTTCCTACCTGATATCGATTTGGTTCCAATAATGAAGAAAAATGGAATTAGCATTCCTTATCGTGTTGGCAAAGTTGACAGCAAACTCGAGAGAGTTGAAAGTTTCATTAATGGCAAAAGAACTGTATCTGAGATTCTCGATCTGATTAATTTACCCGAAGATGAGGTCATGGCTCTCACTTCCATTCTTGGAAAATACCGATGGATTTTCTTCAAGAGACGGCTCACTGAAAACGATGTTCTTACCCAAAGTAAATGCCCATCTGTCAAATTAGATAGTCTAATGGCTCAATATGGAGAACCTCTCACCGAGCTTATGAAGCAATTTGAAACTCCCTCTAAAGTCAAGGATGTCTTAGATGCTCTACCCTTTGATCGAAATGCTTGCTGGTTCATAGTGAACAAATTGCTCGAGATGGAATGCCTCAAAATGGCTGAATCATGACAATACTGAATCGCACCCAGGAACACCGACAACATCACTTCGACATTGCTTGCAATGACTGAATTGCGGCAAATATTCACCAGCTCTTTTTCGTGCAGTCATTATTTGTTCGTGACTCGGTGGAATTTCATCTGAAATCCTTCCTCGAGGAATAAGCGGGACTATGTTTTGCATAGATGCGCCTGCTTCTTGTATGGCGTTTGCTAATTCTCCAATATCATTTGAATTGATACTAGGAATCAAAATTGTATTTACCTTAACAAGAATTCCCAAATCAGAAGCTGCTTTAATTCCTCTTAGCTGGAGTGAAACAACGGTTTCCGCCATCTTCTTTCCTGATTCTACATGGCCATTTATCATTGCCCAACTATAGATTGATGATACGATATTGGGATTGAGTGCGCTCATTGAAACTGATATTGTATTGACACCAAGTTCTGCAAGATTTGGCGACTTATCTTCAAGTAGCAATCCATTCGTACAAAGGCAAATATGGAACCCATTGAAATCATCTCTGACCTTCTGAAGTGTCGTGAATGTTGCATTGTTGAATAGAGGGTCTCCGGGTCCTGAAATTCCAACAATCCTGAGGTTGGGTCTCTTCTTGCTTTCAATCGCCAAAGTGCTGATAGCTTTTTCTGGGTCCATTATTTTTTCACACCCTCCTGGACCCAATGTGTCACAGCTTCCAATATTATTGCTACAGAATCCACATTGTACATTGCAGTTTCTTGCCACGGGAAGATGAATCCTTTCCCAAACAATGGATCTTTCTGATGACCAACAGGGATGATGATTGAACGGAAATGCTAATGCCATTGTCCTTGACCCTTAGGTGATATTCTCTAGCAACGTTTCAGCTTCTCTCGCGCATATTTTTGCATCATTGAAAATTAATCCCAGTTTGGCATTATCTGGCGCCGTTACTGTGAGAAGATATCCATGGGCAATAGATACAGTGAGAGTTGTTCCTCGACTTCCTTGAATGATGATTGCCTTTAGCTCGCCCTGACGTAATTCTTTTACAGTCTGCTCCCCAACAGCTTGAATACTAGCGACCATTGCAGCAACTGAAACTTCCTCAATCCCACTTGTAAAATGACTGACGAAAGGAAGCCCTTCAATAGAAAAGATAGCCGCCCCCAATATAGGAGATCTATGACTTAGATCCCTTAGTAGATTCTTTAGGTGTTCAAGGCCATCTGTTGCTGAATTCGGATACAACTGGTTTACCTCTCTAAAGCAAGTTGCTTCTCTATTATCGCTATTTAACACTAATTGTGAAGTCCTTTTTCGTATATAAAATGAGAGAATATCACTCAATCAATCGGACCGAAGGCACTGTATCGCTATGTAATTTATTCGTGGGCAATTTCATGACACGTAGGACATTCTCCGCTTCCTTATCCAGACCTTCATTCCTCAGCATATCCACAAATTCAAACCCTGTTGAAATAGCCAGGCCTTTCAATGGCTTTCCTTGTTTGCATGATTCCAGAATCTCCTCTGCGGTAAGATGTTTGCAGCTGAGATTTTCACCCAAGTGTTTTTGTAAATGAGTTATCCCCTTTCTAGAAATTCCGCGATTCTCTCTTTGTTCTTCAGTGTACGATTTTCTCTTTGAGATATTTTCTAGGCGTTTCATGCCTCTTTTTATGATATCATCTGATTTCAACATGGACCCATAAACTTCTCGTACAGTTTTATTTGTTGTAGTTACTAGCCATGCAGTACCGTATGCCTTTTGGTATCTCATACCTTTCAGAACCTCAGATTCGCTAAGGAGTGTTATCGATCGATATCCTTTGTATTCGACTGATATGGTCCAATCTGGATTTGTGTGTGTCACCATTAGATCGGGAGTTAATCCTTCTCCTGTCGCAGGTACACTTGTAGATACATCAGGGAACAGCTTCATTATCAGAGCAACAAAGGCTTCGTGGAATAGGTTATGTCTAAGATTCCGAGCTTCCTGGGGGTGTCTCAATCCTGCTTCGCGATAGAGAACTGGCATCTCGACTTTCTGACTGGTTCTACTCTTTACTTCATTGCGGGTTGTCAGCCTTCCTTTTCGGTGGTTCTCCTGTACCAATCTTATTGCTGCCTCAAAGCCTACCAGACCAAAAACCACTTTGCCCATGTTTTTCTTCTCAGTGTTGCGACGAGCTGCTTCATCTTCTGCCCAATTTATCACTTCTTGAGCATCTTTTCCTAGTAGCTGGAGAATAGATCCCATTTTCTCATGTAATCCATATCTCTTGATATGACTCCGCAGAGTGCTACTGTAATCAACTCGTTTTCCCAATGGATCTCCTCAGATGCGTTTTGATTGAAGACTCAATCAACCTTTTTCAGAATATATCCTTGATGAGTGTTACCTCTTGTTCTGTAGATTCTTCATCGAATTTGACAAGGTCCGCGTTTCTCAAGTCGTGAATAGCTTTTGTTACCGCAGTTGGCATAATTCCTGTACTCGAAATGAGATTCTTCTTAGTGATTGCTGTCTTTGCATTATGCAACGTGTATAGAACACGAGCATGTGGTTTTCCACCAAAGATGTTTTCAATAAGCACAATGTAGATGGCAAGTAAATCGCTTACATCGACCTTTTCCGCAAGTTTCTCTTTTTCAGCTGATGTTTCTCTGTATAACTCTGACACTTTCTGTAGCTGAGAATTGATTTGGTCCATCTCCGCTCTGAGCTCGTCACGTTCTTTGATAATGGCATTAATCTCATCATCTTTCTCTGCTGCTGTTGAAGCGGCTTTCTCTTTCAGAGATTCCAACTCGAATTTGGTTTCTTCGAGGTTTTTCTCAAGAGTTTCAATCTTGCTAGTTTTTTCTTCGAGTTCAGTATCCAATTTCTTTGCTTTTTCATCGGCAGCCCAAAACTTCTCTTCAGCTTCTCGTCTTGCTGTTCGAAGTTCCTCTGTTTCAGATTGCAGCTTTCCAATCTCTTCGAGAATACTAAGTGTTTTCTCTTTGAGTTCATCGAACTGTATAGCTATATTCTCCTTATCGGTTGACAAGATGACTCCTCCACTGATAAGATAATGTGCCGCCTTAAATCAGTTTATCTCCAAACTCTCTCTGCAATAACACGAGTGATGTTTAGCATCTCGCTTTGGCAAAGGTTTAGATTGCTTTGTTCATTGCTAGGTTTGTAAGGACTGCCATATTGGCATTCTACCTGAAGGGATTACCAAAGCTTGGAATTGAAGAGCTTGGCCTTTTAGCGACGTAACAATATTAGAGATGATTCCCATGGTAATTCCAGATGAAACAAAAATTATGGATTGGCTCAATTCTCAAGAATTGAAACCCACTAAAATAGAAAAGATTGGTACAGCTTATACAATTAAAATTGAGCGTGCACAATTGCCACTCTTTATTGTTCGGTTCAATGAGAAGCAATTCACTACCGTCCAAGGTGCAATCCGTATTGGACCTGAATATCGGGCTCTCTTTACCCCCGAGAAGAAAAGGGAGTTCCAAAGGCATCTACACAAATCAATAGCAATGATGAATATTGACTATCTTGAAATTAATGAATTTCGATTCGGATTATACGATTTATTCTTTGATGATGCTTTCACCTACGATAAGCTCTATGATACAATAAAACGCATAACTTTGGCCTTAATCACCAATCTGGAAACCCTTACATCTATACTTGGTCTAGACGAAGAACAATCTGTCATCGAAACTGATGAATCCCATCTTCCCTATTTCATATAGGTTGAATTCAGAATCCACGAATATCCTTTACCAAGGGTTGGTAACAGCTGCTAAAATCCCGGACAAACCTGGACATATCTTAGATGAA
>JARGGA010000160.1 GCA_029210805.1 Candidatus Thorarchaeota archaeon | reverse complement strand
TTTCTTCACAGCATTATACAGATGGACAAATTGCGGCGATGATAACGGAATATCTTTCAACACAATCTCGCAGTTAAAGGAGTGAGCTACACTCCTCAAACTTTTGAGCTAGCTCACTTTTATTCAACATATCTAAAATGGCTAAACAGCGAATATCGAATTAGACAATTCTAAAGGCACTATGGTCTCGTTCTCAAGCTGCTGAATACTTGCTTTTATAATTTCATCCTGGTCTGGAGCGAGTTTTGCCTTCCAATTATCACCTCAAAAGCTTGATAGAAAAACCGAGGCCACATTGATTCCAAGGACAACTAGCATATTTGACCAAATGCTCAAGAATCTCTTATACCAATACTCTTCTAACTTGTTATCATTTATCGAAAGAAAAAGGGGAGGGATGAAAAACCCTCTAATCTAATTTCGTTTCTATCAACCTTCGGAAAATTCATTCAGGGGATATTTTGCATCTCCATTGCGATACGGCCTATGATGTCAT
The DNA here is from genome assembly GCA_029210805.1 of Candidatus Thorarchaeota archaeon. Taxonomy (GTDB): domain Archaea; phylum Asgardarchaeota; class Thorarchaeia; order Thorarchaeales; family Thorarchaeaceae; genus MP5-2226. The sequence goes on along the minus strand of JARGGA010000160.1, from coordinate 6,704 downwards.
TTCTCTCAGCCAAGTGATAAATGAGCGCCTTTCGTTCAATATCCGTATGGGTGCTTGTTCTGACTGAATGCTCAACAATTCTGGTTAGTATCTGAATTCGATTTCCATGGACGGACCTGGATTCTTCCAGAGAATGCTCAATGCGATCTAGTGGCTCCATCCTCATTTTACTGACTTCCCCTAGTGAGATAGGAACTAACGGACCCGTATAGAATAACATGGTGAGCAAGCCCTGAAAGCCTAATCCAACATATGCACCAAGTTCAATGAGTGCGATGTGAATGATCATCATCGATGTCCATACAGCAACTATCAAACCTCCAGATTGCCCTCGGGAAACTATCTCTGGATGCTTTTCAGCATCCACAGAAGCGGCGATAGATATTCTCATTGTCTTGCGTCTAATCAACTGAGAAACAATTAGAGGGATGGCACTGAAGAGAACCAATGCCAATCCCACCAATTCGAATTCACTAGAACTCATACATCCACCACATGATTAACTGAGATGCAGTAAGTACACAGAATAGAATGAACATAAAGATTACGATTAGTTTTGTCCACTTCATAAATTGACCCAGAAAACTATATACGGCGTTCCAAGCAAGATCTCCATAACCCCATATTTTCATGAAAATATATAGAAGACCCGTAGAAAGGTAACCTTTCAACGAGCCAAACGCCAAGATGGATGCCATCGAAAGGGCAAGTCCAGCAAAGAACAACATAGCTGCAAAATGGGTCAGTTTTCCTGATTCTAATCCCATTGTCACATGTGCTATTGCCAATACGGTAGCAAGTGCAACCAAAGCTACACCAGCCCCAAGCGCAATCATGGTAGAGGGCTGATATACGCTCAAACCCATTTGCTCAACAGCACAAATGAGAGCAAGTCCAGCTTTTAAAGTGGAATAGACTACATATCCTATCAAGAAGCTCTCTAGAAGCGACAATTCTGCTTCATGTTGAAGAATCTCATCTTCATTTGATATGCCGACACCCAATGAAACAATAGTTACGCTGGCAAGTAAATCAATCCGGAGCTGGACATGATTATCTACTCCTCCTGCTCTTAGATATGCTTCACCAGTATCTAATACGTATGAACCGATTATTTCTAGGACTGGCCAAAAATTGATTAGAATCCAATTGCTTGTGATATGCTCATTTGCTGTGTTGGCTGCATCGTCATGCATTTGTTCAGCAGAATTTGTAGAAACACCTGAATCCGTCCCATCATATACTGTTGGCAGTGGGTCTTCACCTGGCGGTGGTTCTTCCATATCAGGTGGAGCAGTCCGCACATTCGTTTCGATGTTGATATCATGGATTCGCATATCCAACAAAGCATAGTCATCATACGCCTGCGCAGTCACAACCAGATACATGATCACGCGTTCGGGATTGTCGACCTCAGCCAGTGTGGTTGCATCCTTGCCAGTCATGGTAGACTTTATCGAGTTGGTGCCACGATCGTACCAGAGACATCCAGTCTTGTCAAAGTCCGTGAGAAGGTCACCAGAGGCTTGATAGTAACTGCCACCATCCTCGGGATAGTATGCTGTGTTGAAGTATCCCTTTGTAGTCCCTCCCCAAGAGTCACCCATGTATATCCAAAAGACACACTTCATGTTCTCATCGAAGAGTCCAACGAAGGTCTTGCCCATCCTATTCGAGGCGACCTGATCAACAACACCATGCACTGAGAACTCGGAGAGCTGGTAGAGTCTGAATGGCCTATCCAGCGCTTCAACAAAGGTTCCGCCATGCCACGTATTTGTGGCAGGTCGAGAGATGATTGATGGCTGGATGTAGCTCTGCCCTGAGGGGACTACCAGACTTGCCTCTGAACTGTGTGGCAACAGCAATATGTTATCGATGTAACCACTACCACGAATGAGGATTGCATTGACATCTATGATATCCACGGTTGGTTGAGCATCATGGAGGTCAGCCAGCAAGTCACGTGTGAATGTATGCCAAGTTCCGTCTTTGCTGCTTGAACCAAGCCCATGGAAGACATACTCACCTGTCCCAAGGTTGTCCACGTCAACTGGGTCATAGGTCATATAGCGGTGTCCTGCAGTAGTGTCAACTGAGATGTATATCCTATAGTTCTCAGAGTACTTCATATCCCACTGGATTGTAAGATGCTTTGCATCATTCCACGAGGTCGAGTATGGATATTTGTAGCCTGTAGAAGTGCCGCTCCCCGACAATTGAATGACTCTCTTGTTATCGACCAACACATTGTATACATTGCCAGTCCCTGAGTATTCGTCCCACCCTGTTGTCCGTCCGTCCTCTGCATCCTCCTTTATTGAAAGATAAGATAGGAGTTTGATATCATCAACATATCCGCTACCCCTGATGAGGAATGCATTAACATCGTTGATGGTAACCGATGGTTGAGCTTGTTGCAGATCAGCCAATAGGTCACGTTGGAACGTATGCCATCGCCCATCATAGCTAGCAGAACCAAGACCATACTGAACGTACTCACCAGTACCAAGACTATCACTACTTGCAGGAGTGTACCACATATAGCGATGACCTGCGCTGGTATCAAGAGAAACAAATACTTGATAGGCTTCAGAGTATTTCATACTCCACTGGATGACAAAGTTGCTTGCATCATTCCAATAGTCTGCTACATTGTATGGATACCTATACCCTGTGTCCTGCCATCCTCCTTGAAGAAGGATTGCTCGATCGCCATCGACTATTTCATTCGAGATTGTGTCAGCAGGTTCTGCATCGTACACACCCCAGAGGGCAATATCCCCATCCTCAGCATCTTCTTTCAGAAATGAGGTTGCGAAGGAATTGTCTTGGTAGAGAGAGTCTGCTTCATTACAGCTCTCATGGAAGATTGTGTAGTCGGATCCTGAATAGCTGACCCTTATGCTATAGATCCGCTCATCGTGTTCAGCGTAGGTGCTATATCGTTCACTTTCGATGCCTACATATTTTATTGTACGGCCAAGGTGATCTTCCATCTGGTTATGCGTTATTAGAATGTGCTGATAATCATTAGGTGTCCTTACACTCAAACCATTGAGAGGATCATAGCGGATGCTGATGACTCCCAAGAAATCTCCAGGTAGCGGGGCACTCTCATACAGATACTCAGTGCCAGATGCATCATAATAATATGCTCGAAGAGTCTGAGACTACAAAGATGCTGACCCATCCCGGACCATGAGCCTCAAGACAGGTCGCTTCTGTGGGTCATATAGACAGACCGATGTCTTGGTCATCCGAGCGGGGGTCCCACCGTGCAGCAACGAGATATTCGTTGAAAATGATCCAAAGTCTGCAAGTTTGAAAACAGAGGGCAGAGTCTGTAGGAAAGAAGGACCATTCCATTGAACACCTGAGGGAATGCCTGTAACGTAGAGATAATCCCCAGTGCTTTCGAGAGTCCCTCGTCCAGCAGCTGAGGTCGATTCCTCATTGCCCCAAGCTCCATGGGTTGGTTCGGATCCAATGCACTTGCGTACATACCAGAAATCAAAGATCGAGTCAATCGTACTGGTACCCCACTCTTTTGTGAAAAGCCCAAGATATGTGGGGTTCAGTTCAGTTGTGTAAAGCATATTTATCCAACTGGACCCACCATTGAAACTGATGTCGTAGTACTTGTAGGAACCAAGTTCACGAATTCTCAATTCTGTATTCATTGTTGTAGAGGAATAGCTTGCAATACTACCATATCCAACATTACTAATAATCTTCTCAATTCTGTATCCGTTATAGCTTGCAGAACGATATCGTCCATGACGATATGCATTGTCCCTATTCGTATACGCCATTATTCCAGCTTGTGTATCCTGGTTTACAGAATATGTGCTCAGCTTAGTGACTGCAGCATAATTGTTGCTGGGAGCAGTCTTGTAGATGATTGGAGCATACTCGGTCGTACCACCCCACCAGTCGCCATTGTTTGCTGAACCTATGGACATCACTAACGATGAACCCCATTGCTCAGTAATGGCTCCGACAGGTTTACTCTGACTCCAAGAACCCGAAACCGAATTGTCATTGAAATCATCAAATTGAATGAATGTTGCTGCGCCATTCGAAGCAGTCCCAACGCCAGGATTGCCATAGTAGATATAGACATCTGATGAAGTATCAAGACTATCCTTGACTTCTACCCAGAACACGGCCAGACTTGAAGCAGAATATGATTCCATCCAATAGTCCAGAAGAACACTTCCACTTGCATCAGTGAATCGCAAATCATCAAAATCTGTCTGACTGTGGCTGTTCAGATATACATGCTCACCAGAGTCAGTACCTGAGCCATAATGAGCCGTGATTCTAACTTGATAGTTCGTACCAGCTCCTGATGAACCCTGAATCGTATGTAATTTTCTGTAGCCCCAATCATCCATACTCACATATTCCTCGCCACTCCAACTGATATGGGATGGCTCCGGATCATATGTGGTCTTCTTGACATACCAGTAATCGAACAGGGCATCTAATGAATTTGCACCCCACTCCTTAGCAAAGAGCCCAATATATGGAGGGCGTAGTTCACTCTCGGATTTTAGACGGGCCCACGAATAGCCATTATCAAGACTAAGTTCAAAGTGGTAGGTACCTGTAAGATACTTCACCTTAAGGAGGGTCCCTGTTGCTGTCGATGCGTAGCTTCCTTGGCTACCATAACCAACATCATTGATTATTTTTTCAATATTGTAGTTATTTACTGTGGACGAACGATATCGTCCATGGGTATAGGCATTATTCCGGTCCTGATAAATCATTATCCCAGCATGAGTGAGGAGATTCACGGTATATGTATTCAGTCTGACAACAGCATCAAAACGCGTAGTTGGAGCATTTGAGTATACTAATGGAGCATACTCTGTGCTGCCACTCCACCAATCTCCATTTACACCTGCAGCAACAGAAAGTCTGAGATTACCGCCAGTTTCGGTTATTGTTCCTGTACCCGGCGCCTTTGCCCAAAAACTGGCAATAGAACCATCATTGAAATCATCGAATTGAATAAATGTAGAGGCACCATTAGATGTAGTTGATACACTGGGATTACCATAATACATGTAAATAGTAGTATCATAATCGAGATTATCGGAAACTTCAACCCAGAAAATTGCTGAGCTCGAAGAAGCATACGATTCTCTCCAATAGTCAAGGAGTCTATTTCCATCTCCACTTGTAAATCGTATATCATCAAAATCTGTCTGGCTGTGACTGTTCAGATACACATGCTCACCAGAATCTGTACCGGATCCATAGTGGACAGTTATCCTAACCTGATAATTCGTACCTGCACTTCCTGCCCCACCAAGATTGTGCGATTTTCTTTATTGCCAACCTGACAACGCGGCGTTACCAGAAACGGGCCAGAGCCCATCATATTCATAGTCCACATCAGTTGCGGGGTCAATCCAGAGTCCTCCTGTGCGGCCAGGGACTCTATCTGCAACAGGGTCCTGCCACACACCATCGACCTTCGTTTTCTCTACCCGGACTCCACCAACATCATATTGTTCAAGGTGGATGTTATCGACAGTATTTATCGTACTTCCAGATGCAGTCACATTGACGTAGATTGTGAGCCATTTTGAAAAGGCATCTCCAGCGTACTTGAAAAAGCCAGAATATGTCCCTCCTGTAAAGACAGGAGTTGAGTTTTCCCAATGGCCAGGAGTAATCGCTGCGGTCGCGATATAGATCGAACTAAATAAGGATCGGCCTGATGAATCAACTGAAGAGGGCCCTGGGTCCACTGGGTCAGGTGTAGGCTCAATTGGTTCGTCTCCCGGTGGAGGTTCAGGATCTTCGGGCGGAGGTTCCGGGTCAATGATATAGTTCGATTCGATGTAGTAATTTTTAGTATAGCACAATGAAATCAGTTGCAATAACCTCGCAGTGGGGACATCGTCTCCATCAAAATACGAGCCATAATACTCGCTGACAAGAGATATCAACTCATCGGGAAGCCCTGTTAGGGTATTGAAAAGCTGGTTCACGCTGACACGATATACTTTATGGTCCGCGGTATAGGTGCTCGTATAGGAGTTGTCAATTGTTTCAATTTCATCCAAAATGATTTGTTCAAAATCCATGATGTGAACATTAGAGCCTGCCTCACAGATTTGCTTAGCTTTTGTTAGTTCGCGGGTTCTGTACTCTTCTACTTCTTCAGAGGCAACTCCAAGAGCTAGCATTACTGTTGATGTGATTTCAACATTTGTAACTTCAGCAGGTCGAGAGCCGGGAACAGTATACAACTTCTTGCCAGATTCTTCACTTCCGTAGCGAATGATGTTTCGACTGTCACATGCGGCAAAAAGATGTAGAATACCTCCTGAGTTTTCTACAATATTAGCCATGGTCTTCCATTAGGTCAACCGATTGCCTGTGACGATTCCCAGAGCTCCACCATGTGAAACATAAATGATTATTTTGCCCTCTAATTCCATTGCCATGTAAGGATCATTTGTTTTGACCAATCTCACGCGGTCAGGAAAGAATGGGTCATCAACAATGAATTCAGCTAGCCTTTGCTGCAGGTCTTTGACGGCCCAAATAGTGTCAGGGTCATCAGACATCTGCAGTATTACGATGCCTGGACCTTCATTAGCGGTATCTGCAGTCCACGCGGTGGCTGCAACCAGCTGGATTCCCAATAATATTGCGACAACAGTGGCACTCAATAGTAA
>JARGGA010000159.1 GCA_029210805.1 Candidatus Thorarchaeota archaeon | reverse complement strand
TGAATGCAACCAAAAATGCTGAAAATTATCAACGTGAACGAATGATGTTGTGAAGTATGCTGTATTGTTTCGTTCAGTATCTTTTACTTCGATTGAGCTATTTGTCCAATATTCTTCTTCGAATGTATGTCCAAAGAGGGCCGCCTCATCACCAGGTTCCCACGCGGAAGCCATTGGAATTGTAGCAATTGGAGAAAGTAGCGTTAAAATAACCCATGAGGTCATTATTAGTTTCGTAGGCGCGCGCAATGTAAATCTCCTCTTCGAATAATACTGTGTTTATTCTATTAAAGAGAATGTGCGATTTATTCATTCATTAGAACATTTTTTGCACATTATCTGAGAACAAACCGATTTTTTCTTTCGAAATGCTTCCCTTCGTAACCTCATCAACAAGGTCTGTCGCACTATCTTCTGTTAATCGGATAATTGTCAACTTATCTCCAAGTTCATCGCTAAGTGCAAGAAATTTGGCTCCGCCTGTTGCTTCTGGAACTACCACAATTGCAAGGTCTGCTTCTCCGTCATCAAGAATATTCTGCAGACGTTTCACGGAATAATATGCCGCAACGCCTCCACTTCGATCCCAATCTTTTACATTTGCAATATCAATGCACACCTTCTTTTCGTCCTCTCCCTTTCGAAAACTCAGGAGGGCAGTAGCTTGTTTATTGCCAACACCTTTTGCCATGAGGAGTTGCATCTCAATACCTTGTGCTTTTCCGGCTTCCTCAAGCGTTTTCGCTGCAGCATTGATTACAACCGGGGCTGTAAGTTTGATTACGTAATCCGCTTGTTCCTCTAGAGGTTCTGGTTCTTTATCGAACAGTATCTTGTCAATTCTAGGTATAATGAATCTCAGTGCTTCTCTAGGATTACCATTTGAATGAACAAAGACCTCATCAATATCCTCCATCGTTAATGGGAAAACTGGATCTGGAGGTGCATCAATATTCTGTTCATTCCAGTACTTATTCATCGATTCGGTAATGAACTCCACAATATCCTCTTTTGTGAATTCCCTGAGATGAACTGGTGTTTCCATTCGCGATCTAGTCGGAGCATCTGCAACTTCGTAAATCCTTTCCCAGATTTCAGTCAGGCATGAAGTCACAATCAAAACATTGCGACTTTCATTATACAATCTCTTAATAATTTCCAGGAAGTGACGCTCACCCTCTTCACCATGCGTGTTGTACGGTCCTTCCATTTCATCAATAAATAATACAACTGGAACCTCCGAACCCTCGAGGAGAAGCTTAAGTGTTGCAAGAGTGACATCATCCTCTTCCAGCATTGTTCTCACATCTAATTGGTCTATCTCATCATGGCTAAGAGCATCTCCGAAAAGCCATCGTCTGGCAAGGGTTCTCTGAGCTGGGTCAAGGCGATATCGGAGGAGAACTTTAACCACATCTGCCGAGATTCCAGGGTAGTCCACTAGTAACCGCTCTAGGGCATAGGAATAATCGTACATCTCATGAGTAACGCCCTTAAGTCCGCCAAATTTCATAATGAGCATGTCAACGGCATTCTCAAACAGCTGTTCTCCAGCTTCATCGACAATGCATGCATGAAAATGGAGGGGCACACGTACAGGTGCAGGTGGTGATGGAATATAGATTGCCAGATACTTGCCTTTTGAGAAAGTGTTCTCTCTGTCTTTTAAAGCCCAATAGAGATGCGTTTTTCCCATTCCCGCGGAACCAAGTATTGGTTGAAATCTGGGCATTCCATCAGACATTACGAAACGCAGAACTCTGGAAATAGCTACATCCGCATCCTCATGGGGCCCTTCGATATCAATGTGGTCGGGAGTATCCCCTCGTGAAACATATCTTTTCATAGGCGGATCTTCACGTAAGATATCCATGTACATATTCTTGTCAAAAGCTGGTGTTTCTTCGTTCTCTCTTGATGGTTCCACTTTTTCACCCTCAACGCGACTTGTATCCCTCCATCTCCTTTAGCAATTATGAATCTTTGTCTTTTTTTATTGGGGTTTATCTACTCTTTCCAGATACTAAAACAGGGCAGGTATTTCCTGATGATGTCAGCTTTGCTGACCTCCCGTGTTGCCATCGCTGACACGATGTTGGGAGTATCTCCCCCCACTTGGCGCCATTAGTCTTCATTCACTATTTTATGATATCATGATGGCTTATACCCGTTGCATCAGGGGTCTTCAGATTTATATGATTTCAATACAATGGCAACATGTACGCCGCTTGGAGGCTTAAGCCGCATTGTATCACACAGTCGTTGGTCAGATTCTTGCCATTAATGAAGAAGAAACCCCCAAAGTCATCACCCTTGAAACACCTCGAGGCGACATAGTCTATTTCAGATATGGACGTGATGCGATTGGATCGACACCTCTTCTTGGAGGAGTTTACACTGTATCGTATCAGGTTGACGCTGGAATTCTCAGAGTTGTTGAGATACGGAAACCTGAACCCGGTCAATATCGCGCCGAATTTGACAGAGGTCCCGGTATCCAAAAGGGTGCTGATTTTGAGCAACCATTTGCATCTACATCTTCGTACCCTCCTCGACATGTTGACCCCATTTTCGAACGACGCACTCCTAGAACAACACCAGAAGATTTTGCACCTACCACATCTATAACGAAAGGTGTCCGTCCTGATGGCCTTACATTAATCGTTGTAATGCTTTTCCTGATTAGTTCGTTGGGATCTGCTGTAGGGCTCCTGCTGATGGCTTTCATCTATACCGCTTTTATCGGAATCATTGTCCTTGGCCTTTGTGGTGTAGCCCTTCTACTTACAATCGGGCTCTGGACGTATAGGGAATGGGCTCGAACAGGTGTCATTATCTTGAGCGTTCTGATCTGCTTCACAATAGTAGGAATATTCGTAGGTGGTCCGATAATCTGGTATCTTGAGCAGAATCACATCAAGAAGATGTTTGTCTATTAGAAGGGCTTAGTGCCCTTCCTTTGATTTTTTCCTCATTCCCAACACAATACATCGTACCAAATTGTCAAAATCCCATTTCCATTCATTTTATTCGTTTTCCAAAAGCTTGTATTATGGTGTTATTAGCCCTTTCCAACGTTTGACGTACACCAGACAATTTATATACAAATGATGCTATGTTTGATATGTACCAAACGTACCATCAAACATCAAACGTTTGATGGGGAAATGGTGAACAAAATGTCACAAGAAAAGACAAATTTCGGAACGATTATCGATGACATGAAAGCAAGTTTCAAGCTTGCTTCAAACAACGTCTTGAGCTACTTCCTAGCACATCTAGGAATGATTGTATTTCTAGTCCTAATGCTTGCTATAGTTGCTGTACCCATTGTAGCAATAGTGTTTGCGGTTGGACCTACTGCAATAGCAGATTGGGGTGCCTCCCTTGCAACTTGGTCAACAGCGAATTTATGGGCCGCAGGAATCTCCGCTGTAATTCTCATCATGTTGCCACTTATGGCTCTCCTATTCATGGTCTATGGTTCAATCTTTGGCATGACCAAGGAAATAGTTGAGAAAGGCACATCCTCAGCAGAGAGTGCATTCTCTTGGCTACGACACAATTTCATTACCTTTGCAGGTACTGGAGTGATAATGTCACTGATCGTCGTCGTACCTCAGCTCGCAGTAGCTGCAGCAGTATCATACTTCAGTGGTTATGTTGTAACTGGATTGACCAGTGTTGGTCTAAGCATATTCATCTTTGCTTATTCCTTTATTACCCTCGGTCTGACCTCCATGGTCATGCCAGCTGTTGTGAATGGCAAGGGTATTCAGGATGCAGTTGTTGGATCATTCAAGCTAGCAATCGAGCGCTTTGATCGAATTTTCGGTCTGCTCACTGCTATAGTACTTCTCGGTCTCCTCTCATTCGCTCCCATATTGATTGGTGCAGCCGCTACGGCACTTGGTGCATCAATTACACTCGTTGGACCATGGTTAGCCGCAGGAGCATTGTGGGCTGTAGTCGCAGCTCTACTCTGGCTTCTCCTCTTCCTCCCAATGACAATCATCGCTTTCACAAGAGTCTACCACGACCTTACTGGCGGTGAAGTCTACGACTCGGCAGCACATCTCTCTGAAATAGCGATGGTCTAAAATACAACCACGAGAGTGCCTCTGATAGTTTGTCAGAGGCACCCTCAAACAATGTAGGATTGTGATAAAAAATGTCAATGAAAAACGCGAGCCTGAAAACCCTGAAAGAAGACCTACTGGTCAGCTTCAAATTTGCTTCAAGGAATGTCATTACCTTTATTCTAGCAATGTTTGGAGTAGTCATCGTGACAGTGCTAATTATCGCACTTGCGGCTGTAGTTGTTATTCCCATATTTTTCCTAGCAGTCGGATTAGAAGGACTATTTCAGATTTTTACTTCATGGATTACAACTTTTGATACTACTTCAAGTGCAGCTTTAGTGTTGCTGATTCTCTCCATAATGACTCCAATACTTGCTCCATTCCTTGTTGCAGTTGGTGCACTCTATGGGATGGGTCGAGAAATAGTTGAGAGTGATGGTACAACAGCTGAAGGCGTTTTCGCCTGGTACCGCAAAAAATTCTTCTCCCTCGCTGGTGGCGGTCTGATTCAGTTTCTGCTTGCAATTACTCCCATTATAGTCGGAGTAATTATTCTTCCTTTCTACGGATTGGGTATGGGTTTTGGGCCGGATAATCTCGGTTTGGCATCGGTAGTAGTGGCTCTTTTGCTAATCTATGTTGGAGTGGTCACTGGATTATTGTCAATGGTCTTTCCAGCTATTATTGATGGACATACTGTTTTTGAGTCAGTTAAGATATCTCTTAGATTAAGTACTAAGTATTTCGATCGAGTTTTCTCAGTCTGGTTTGCATTCCTGGGAATTGCAGGACTTCTATTCCTGCCAATCGTAGCTATTCCATTCCTAACGTTTTCAACTAGCGTGGTCTTCTCCGCATGGTTTGGATTATATTCAGCTGCAGTTGTAATATTCGAAGCTCTCATTCTGTTTCCAGCCGGAATAATTGGAATGAGCAGAATCTACCTAATTCTGATAGCAGAAACTGTGACCAATGGAGAAGAAGTAACAGAATATTTCGATGAAACGTCGAATGATGTTGGACTCTTCGGAGGCGATTAGCATATGTCTCCAAAGAAAAGAGTGCCACTGAAAGAGATTGAAGTGATCTCAGACCCAAAGATCATCAAATTGATGATGGAACCCACTAGGGCGGCTATCCTCAAGAACTTGGCTGCGGAGTCAATGACAGTGAAGCAACTGTCGGTCAGACTTGATAAGAACCCTGGCACAATCCTACATCACATAGAGAAACTGAAAGATCCCAAAGTTGGTCTAGTCGTTGAAGTGCGAACCGAACAGACTCCTACAGGTATTGTTCAACGCTACTACAGAGCTCGAGCTCGTGAGTTCAGACTTGGAATCAAGGGAATGATGCAGACCGATAGCGGTGTTGCAAAGTTCGCAGAAGACCGACTTAAGACACTTGTTAGAACCCTTTCAGTATTTGGCATCAACATTCCGGAATCTCAACAGGCGGAAGCCGCAGAGATGCTTCGAGAATTAGTTGAGCGTGAGAATACAGTGATTTCCAATATGCCTATCATTGACCAAGATGGTCATGATAAACTCTCCTCACAGGACCGGACAGATGCCACAATGATCCTTCGTAGGTACATCCTCGATAGGGATCCAAAGTACGTAGAACTACGTAGAGAATGGCACAGATTTTTGAGCCATTATAATCAAGGTGCATAAACAATGACAAATTATGAACGAAACAATACAATGGTTGCTTGCATTCTTGCCTTCATTATTGTAGGCGCAGTTGCAGTGGGTGCCATGTTCTTACTTGGTACTGCCAACTTGACTTGGAACCCCAACATTAACACTACAGGTGATTGGGATGAAGGCGAACTCTTTGAGTTTGAACTTACCGACACAAGCATGCCCGCAACAGTGACTCTGAATGTTGATATCGATGTAGGAGGTCTTCAAGTCCTCTTTGTTGATGACGCTGATCTTGTATACGAGATATCAATTTGGGTGCCCAATGCTACACTTGAAGAACATGGTGATCCGACTGTGGGATATGCCTCAGATACTATTACTATAGATTATCCAGTTGCCGGTGTCAATGTGACACTTGGTAGTGGGACAACTTACGTAATGGGTCTTGCTACAACTACTGGAGGCGTAGAGGTGATTCTGAGCTCTCCCGCGAATGTTGGCGATATTGATATCCATGTTACGACTGGAGGAATTCACTTCGTAATGACTAGTGCTGTCAACATAACCGGTGATGTGGACTTTAGTTTCAGGACCACAACAGGCGGAATTGACGTAGACGCTTCTATTCCTATCAATGTAGGTGGAAGCTTTGCTGGAACCGTCACCACCGGTAGCGTTGATGTAACCCCAGTTGGTTGGACACTGATTAGTCAGAATCATTATGAAACATCGAATTATGCTACAGCATCGAATTCTATTACCATAGTAGCAAGCACAACTACAGGCGGAATTGAAGCTACTCTTACCTAATTCGATCTAGATTTGAACGGGGACTCTCCCCGTTCCTTTCTTTCTTTTTCTACCGTTCATTTTTAGTTGTACAATCTTGGACAGCAGAGTGATGTACTCCCAGGGAACGGCACTGGGGGACTCTGTGAGGTCAGAACCGTGTCAATACAACCTCATAGAACGGTATATGGACCTGAGTATATAAGGCCCAATATAATCTCTCAAATCATTATCTAAGGGAAGTCCAAGTTTGTCTAAGATTCCTGTAACTGTTTGCAACCCTCAATTTATTCAGATTATCATTTTCAATTCATTGGCGCACTACCAAAATCTTTTATCACAACCCCCTCGAATCGGGTCTGTTTCTTCTTAGAAGAGTTGAACAATCATGTCAAGACATCAGACCGCCGACAAGGTTCGCGATTTTGAAATCACAATGGAGGATGCCGGCCGTCTGGCAGAGTGTTTCAACTCATTCGATGATTCAGATTCGTGGCCTGGTGGATTTACGGGTGGTAATCCCTACACCGCCAAGAGAATCTTCGAAGACATGCAAAAGGGAACTGACCTTCGCACCCTTGTAGCATATTCGGAAGATAAGATTGTAGGTCATTGCAATGTCGTAAACAGCGCCCTTGACACCGAGGCAGTATATGTGGGTTGGCAGCTGCCACCCAAAATCGCGACAAATCTAGACATTGAATAGATAGTCCTTTG